>JBBSVD010000012.1:0-36186 GCA_038233835.1 Flavobacteriales bacterium
ATTACCTGAAAGTGTAAGTGTGGAGCATAATCTCCATTTATCTTAGGTCCCCCGAGGGCACCAATTTTATCTCCTGCCTCTACAATTTGACCAAAACTCAAATTCTTAATAGATTCCATGTTCAAATGGCCATAAAGGGTGTAAAAGGTTCTATCATCCAGATTATGTTCTAAAATTATTGTAGGACCATAGTTCCCAAAACCTTCATTGTTCTTAAAACTATGCACAGTACCATCTAAAGCTGCAAGTACAGCAGTACCTTTTTCAGCCCAAAGATCTAAACCTATGTGTATATTTCTAGCAGTTGGAGAAGCATCATTATTAAAAATAACACTGCGTTTGTATAAATTTCTTTTTTCATTATACCCACCATAAGCTACTTTCGCCTTTTTTGATGAAACATATCCATCTATAAAATCCTTGACTGCAACCGCAGATGGGATTGGCATTTTTCTTACTTTTTCATTAGTTTCGGAAAGATCTATATGCACAAAATCTCCTTTAGAAAAAGTTTTATCTAATACAGGCGTAAAAACACTGGTACAATCTTTTAGAAATTCTGAGAAATCTGATGTGGGCATCGTGCTATTTTTTTCAAAAATAACTTATTTTATATACACGTCACTATAACTTGCATTTATGTTAACACTTCCATTTCCACCTTTAGATTTGTAATATCCATTTAGGATCTCATTATCATAGGATTTGGTAGATTTTATAGAGGATGATGTTGGATATTCAATATTGCTTTGAGTACCGTTATAATTAAAATTAAGTGCTGCACTTGGCAAGGAAAGCCTAAGATCGCTATTCTCCAAAGTGATATCTAGATTTTTAAAACCAGCGGCTAATTTACCCACGGCTAATTCCCCAAAAGTACCGGAAAGAATTCCAGTCTCGGTGATCTCTTTGATAGTTACATCGCTGGAATTGGAAATTAATTTTATGCTTTTTACTTTTCCTATTTCACATTTATCTACATAGTTGGTCTTGAGCACTCCATAATTCCATTGATTGATGTTTATTGGGCTATAAGAAACCTTTACCTGGGTGTTTTCACCATCAATAATATTTGCGCTGAAATTTGTGTGTGAGAGATTGGCTTTTAAATTAGTAGTTCTTTCTCCTAATTTTAATTCTCCGTATCGCACATCCAGATCCAATTTGGCATTTCTGGGCATTTTAATTTTTATTACTCGTTTCCCTTGATTGGATGATCTTAAATTACTTTTTCCACCTTCCTTCACACCCTGACTTGCTTCCATCTCCTTTTCGAAATTCTCTCCCCATGCTTCCATTTTTTTACCAAAACTTTCTCCCCATTCTTCCATATCCTTCCCAAACTTCTTCTCGAAGTTTTCACCCCAAGCTTCCATTTTTACAGCAAAGTTCTTTTCCCATACTTCAGAATTCTTCTCAAATTGCTCTCCCCATTTCTCCATAGATTTTTCAAAATCCTTCCCGAAATTCTTCTCCATCTTTTTCTCCCACTTTTCCATATATTTATCTCCATCTCTCTTGTAGGCTTCATAATCAAAATTCATGTTCCCCATTTTCTCATAGAATTCAGATGGCAACGGATTCTTATTAATATTCTCCAACATAGGCGCGATCATATCTGACATTAGTGGTGCTAACATTTCACCTAAACCACCTAAGGATTCATTTAAAGAAGAAAGATCAAGATCCATATTTATGGAAGTCCCTCCACCAGAGATTATTTCTATTTTGTCTGCAGTTCCCGAAGTTTCTAGTTTCCAAGAATTTAATGCATTCTTTAATGATTCCCCTTTTAGATCTCCCGCTTCCATATATGCTTCAACAACTACTTCATTTTTATCCCAATTCTCTACGATCACATTGGTATACTTTGCATCGATGCGCACGCTAACATCAGATTTTGTTTTATAGTTCTTGTCCAGCTTCTTATTCTGAGCAGAAATACCTGCTGAAAAGATCAAGCAAAGGAGTATTAATATATTAGACTTTATAGTTTTCATTACTTGCGCTTTTGGATTGTTTAATTTCTTTTAATTTGTTCTTCAGCTTATATAATAGATCCAAACGGAATTGAAGATTTTGAACCATAGCTTCAATAGTTTGCTCATTTGGACCGCTCTCATTAAACTCGGTATTCAATTTTTTATACTCATTATTAAGCTCTGCCATTTTCCCCATAAATGAATCTATTAGGGCTTTATTTGAAGGATTCACCTCCAATTTTGCAAGTTCTATGTTGATCCCAGCCAAATAGTAATTCTCTATCTTTTTGAATTCTGGTGACACTTCGCTTAACTGAAATTCTCTCACCGGAGTTTCATTTTTTACTTCCTCAACATCTGGAGTATTTACAATTGGGGTATTATTTATATTAGGGGATTCTATATTTAAAAAGAAAGCTCCAATTCCAATTACAGCAATAAAAAGAGCTGCAATCTTTAAGAAGGTAGAATTGTTCTTATTTTTATTGTGCGGCAGCGCTTTCTCCAACTTAGCTTCAAAACGTTTTGCATGCCCTTTGCTTAGTTTATCTGAAGTCCACGCCTCATCCTCCTTGAACATCTCTCTAATATCTCGTCCCATTTCTTAACACTTTTAATTTTTCTTGCAATTTTTGTTTGCCTCTGTGAACCAATGTTCTTGAAGCAACTTGTGTGATCTTTAAGATCTCCGATATCTCTTCATGGTCATATCCTTCAATAAGGAAAAGCATGAGCGGATACTTATATTTTTCAGGTAACTCCTGAATCTCATTTTTCACTTCCTCAATTCCTATTCGATCATCTACCTGCCAATCATTAGATTCGTCTTCCACCTTTTCCAGAAGCTGTTCATTTAGCGCCACAAACTCGAGCTTTTTAGCCTTCAACTTATCCAGACATTTATTTATTACTATCTTCTTTAACCAAGCGCCAAAAGTTACTTCTCCCGAATACTGATGAAGTTTTGCAAAGGCTTTTACAAAAGCTTCTTGCATGGCATCTTCTGCTTCTGCAGAATTTCTTAAAAATCTGCTGGCAACAATAAACATTCCATCACAATAACTATTATATAGTTTTAATTGTGCTTTTCTGTTATTGGCCAGACAATCTTCTATGAGCTGATGCTTTAACAAAATCTATTAATGCTTATTTAGTTAGTACTTCAAAGACGAAGTAAAAGTATATGTGTTGCAAAAATTACAGTTTTTTTTCTGAAATTGATCTATATAATAGACCGATTGAAAAATTAAGCGTCCCAAAATCCTTTTCATTAGGGCATTTGGCATAGTTTTAGAAAATATATTAAAAATGCAGCATTCTATATGAAAATTTCTGATTCTATAATTATTAAAATTGTAATTGGAGTAGTCATCCTTCTCATTGGCTTATTCTTAGTATGGCGATATTCTACCAAAGCATACAGTCCGGGAGATCTAAGTATTTATTCTGAAGGTTCATTTAAAATGGAAGTGGTTTACAACCGACCTTATAAAAAAGAGAGAGCTATTTTTGGTGGGCTAGTGCCTTATAATGAAGTTTGGAGAACCGGTGCTAATGAAGCCACAACATTTACTACAAATTCAGATATTTTTGTGGATGGTTCTTTATTAAAGGAGGGAACATATAGCTTATGGACCATTCCTATGGAAAATTCGTGGAAGGTGATCTTCAACTCTAAAATGTATCCTTGGGGAATTAATCTTGACAAAAAAGCGTATCGTGAGGAAGAATTTGATGTGCTTGTAGTAGAAGTTCCAACCCGAAATCTGCAGGAATCATTGGAGCAGTTCAGTATTTATTTCGAAAAATTGAATGAACTGGTTGTATTTAATTTAGCTTGGGATAAAACCAAAGTTAGTCTTCCTATAAAAAGATAAAAAGGCTGTTCAAAAATTCAGAATTTAATTAAACTATCTGATATTCCAGACCTTTTAATTGAATCTTGATCTTAAACAACCTTTTCTTCAACTAACTAATTTATGGTTCGAATTTTAATTATTCGTCCAACATTAAATTAAGAGTTACATTAATATTATCTCTTGTTGCTCTAGAATAAGGGCAAATTTCATGTGCCTCATTTACTAGTTTCTCACCAGTTTCCACATCTACTCCCGGAATATATGAATCCAAGATCACAGATAAAAGCAAATTTCCATCGTCTGCAGTTCCTAATTTAACTGTAGCGGTTACACTAAAATCGCCAAGATCTACTTTATGTTTTTTTGCTACCACTTGTAATGCACTTCCATAACAAGAAGAATAACCCGCCGCAAATAATTGTTCAGGATTGGTGAAATTCTCACCTTTACCGCCCATTCCTTTTGGCATACTTACTCTCATATCTAGAATACCATCGTCACTTTTCACATGTCCTTCCCGACCTCCAGATGTAGTAACTTTAGCTTTGTACAATGTTTTCATCTTGTATAATTTTGATTATTTTTAATTAAATTTGAAGATACCAACATATGGGGAATACTTCAAAAGAAGCGCTCATAAATTTGTCATAAATCTCAATACAGTCTTGTCCAAATCTAATCAGAAATCAGCTTTACATCAATCAGCAAGCATGCCCTCTTCACCCAACATCAATCCGGCTTCACGAGAGAAAATTAAGACCTCCAGAAAGAATTTTCTAACTGATCCAAATTTGGCAGAAAAACTATTAAATGGAAATAAAACCGCGCTTAGTAGAGGGATCACTTTAATTGAAAGCAATCAATCTGATCATCAGGGATTAGCAGAAAAATTAATAGAAGTTTGCCTACCCCATGCTCATAAGTCCATTAGAATTGGAATTACTGGAGTTCCAGGAGTTGGAAAAAGCACCTTTATCGAAGCTTTTGGTACTTTTTTAGTAAAGCAAGGAAAGAGGGTTGCGGTTCTCGCTGTAGATCCAAGTAGTTCGGTTTCTCATGGGAGCATTATGGGTGATAAGACAAGAATGGAGAATTTAGTGACGGAGGAAAATGCCTTTATTCGTCCATCTCCATCCGGAGATTCTTTGGGAGGCGTTGCCAGAAAAACCAGGGAATCTATTATCCTTTGTGAAGCAGCAGGTTTTGATGTTATTTTAATTGAAACCGTTGGTGTGGGTCAAAGTGAGACCACCGTTCATAGCATGACAGATTTCTTTTTACTTCTGAAATTGGCCGGCGCAGGAGACGAACTTCAGGGTATAAAACGAGGAATTATTGAAATGGCAGATGCTATTGTAATCAATAAAGCAGATGGCGAAAATCTGAAAGCAGCAAGAAATGCCAGATTAGAATTTAAAAGAGCCCTTCACCTGTATCCACCTAAAGCAAGCGAATGGCAGCCGAAAGTCTCTTTATGTAGTGCATTAGAGGAAACAGGAATACAAGAAGTTTGGGAAATGATATTGAATTTTAAAAAGAATGTAGATCAAAACAACTATTTTGAGACCAACAGGCATAATCAAAATAAATTTTGGCTCTTACAAACCATCAATGAGCATCTTAAAAATAGATTTTACAAGGACCCAAAAATAAAAGTGGAGCTGAATAAACAATTAGAGGCAATTGAAAATAATGAAACTACGCCTTTTGCAGCAGCCAAATATCTATTGAACCTACCTGGGAAGTGATCACTTTCTATGAATAATAATTAATTACCCACATATTTCACAACACTTTATGGCATTTCTAAAAAGCTTCTATAAGAATTATCCAATTGCTTTACTACTTATTTTAGGTGTTCTCGTATTTATTTCCAATTTGGATGTGCTAATGGTGAATATTATGGAGGCAAGAAATTTTATTGCGGCCAGAGAAATGCTTACTCATAATCACTGGATCTTTACTACCATGAATGAAGCTGCCAGATATGAAAAGCCGCCTCTACCCACATGGCTTACGGCAATTTCTGCATGGATCTTTGGCATGGAAAACCTATTTGCCTATCGTTTACCAGCGGGTTTAGCATCTATATTCCTGATGATCACTTTTTATAAGTTGCAACTTTTACTTGCAATTAAAAAGAATGTCGCCTTTGGTTCCACCTTGATCTTGATGACCTCCTTTTATATTGTGTTCTCCGGTAGAGATGGCCAATGGGATATTTTTACTCATGCTTTCATGGTTGCAAGTTGTTATTTCATAATTCGAATATTTCAAAGTAACACAGGTCTTTATAAAAATGCAGTTATCGCTGGATTATTTTTTGGAGCCTCCTTATTAAGTAAAGGGCCAGTTTCTTTATATGCGCTTTTTCTGCCATTTCTTATCAGCTATGGAATCATTTATAAATTTGAAAATTTCAAATTAAAATGGAAACCACTATTAGTGTTTTTAATAATGGGACTTAGCTCTGGATCATGGTGGATTCTATTGGTACATTATTACGATGCTGAAGCATTTGCTGAAATTGCAAAAGTTGAAAGTGGACGTTGGTTTAGCTATAATGTACGTCCAATATGGTATTACTGGACCTTTTTTGTGCAAAGTGGTATTTGGACAATTCCAGCCTTTATGGGTCTTTTCTATTGGTATCTTAAAGGTAGAGTCTCCAACTTGAAAGCCTATAAATTTTATATACTTTGGACTCTTTTCTCGTTGGTTTTATTATCTATTATCCCGGAAAAGAAAAGCAGGTATCTGCTTCCTGTTCTTATTCCACTTGCAATGACTACTGGTTTTTATTTGGAATATATCATTAAAAATTTCAGAAATAATCTATCTAAAATTGAACGTTTCCCGATCTATCTGAATTTTATTATACTAATTTTTGTTGCTATTGCAGCGCCATTTGCGCTGTATTATTTTTTTGATGAAACTGTTTGGGAGAAAACTGGTATTTATATAACCTTCAGTATAGTTATGCTGATGATAGGAATTACAATTATTTTGGCTCTTGGCAAAAAGAAGCCAAAGCTTTTGTTCGGTATGCAATTTCTTATGATTATTGCTATCCTGAACTTTGGTTTTCCTCTGGTAGCATTAATTTCTCCACATAGATATAATCCTAATATTTCTCAATTAAAAAAGTTTCAAGAAACTCATGATATTGAGGTTTATGAAGCTTCCGGAACACTTCCTGAATTCATTTTTGAATATGGAAAACCCATTCCATTGGTGAATTCTGAAGAGGAGGCACCTTCAGAAGTAAAAGAGAAATTTGGAATATTAGTAGATGAAGATGAAAATCCAGATTGGATTAAGAAGTTTAGCGATTATAACTCAAATTATATAAATACTTACGATCTCAACCCTACGATAACCAAAAAGAAGAACAGCAGATTGATTAGAAACTTCTATGTGCTCACTAAAAAGTGATATTAAATTTCTGAAAAAGCATTTTGTGGAAATAAGTGAATAATAGTCCTAAGATGGTTCCAAAGAACATTCCGGTTAAAAGATCTAATGGATAGTGAACACCTACATATATCCTGCTGTAAACAACCAAGACTGCCCAAAATAGCAGGTAATAAATAAGTTTAGGAAATTTACGTCTTAATATTATTCCGATAAAAATGGCTAGCGCAGTAGAGTTGGAAGCATGCGCAGAGAAATATCCGAATCGCCCACAACGCTCAGCTATATATCTAGCAGCCTCCTTCACCCCTTCTTGCCCGCAAGGCCTTGACCTCTCGAAGCCATGTTTAAAAAGATTAGCGAGTTGATCTGTACAAGTTATCATAAGTGCAACCATCACGACAGTGATTAAAGTACCTTTAATCCCAAATCTTCTATAGATTAAATAAAGTAATAACGCATACAGCGGAATGGCAGTCCATTTATCTGTTAGTAGCAACCAAAATGGATCCCAAGTAGAACTACCCAGATTATTTAGGTAAAGAAATAATTCCCTGTCTAGCGCAATTATTTTTTCTATCATTCGGTATTAATCGTCGTATCTGGATACTTCACGGTCATAAAATTCATTTGCCTGAGTGATTAGGATCTCGGCTTCAGTAGCCAATTCTTCTTCATCACTTTTATCAAAATCCTCTAACCATTCCACATCATCATTTTCAAGATTTATTATAAATCGAGGATATTCAGTATGTATAACAAAAATAGCATCAGGGAAATCAGTATTGTCACCTAAAAGAAATTTTGGAAACTCCATAGTTTTCATTTTTTAAATTATTCAGAATAAAATTATATCGCTTTTACAATTAGCTGTTTACTTAAATAATTGAATCTAAAATACAACATAATAGCCGATGCCGATAAACCGGCCAATAAACCTAACCAGATTCCCATACTGCCTAATTGTTCTGCCTTACCATAATAAATAGATACCGGAAAACCGATAACCCAGTAGGCAATAAAACATATAAGGGTTGGTATTTTAACGTCTTGCAAGCCTCTTAATGCGCCTAGAATAACCACTTGTAGACCATCACTTAGCTGAAACAAAGCAGCAACCACTAATAGTTGAGCAGATAGGATAATTACATCTACATTATCTATATATAAAGTTGGTAGCCAATCTTTCAATAAAATAAAGAGAATAGCAAACACAGCTTCAATTAAAAACACCAATAAAAAGGTAGAAAAGGCAATTCTACGCAAATCTTTATAATTGTGTAATCCTTTTTGATTCCCCACTCTTATTGTTGCAGTAACTCCTAATCCTACAGCTATCATAAAGGTCATAGACGCTAAATTAAGCGCAATTTGATTTGCCGCTTGCGGATTGGTGCCTAACATTCCTGCCAAGAAAATTGTACCGGTAAAAATGGCGACTTCAAAAAACATTTGAAGTGCGGTTGGCATTCCGAGAGCTAATATTCTTTTAAAAATGGCGGTCTTTAGTAACTCTTTTTTACTCCAGATAAAATATTCTTTGAATTTCTTTTTCCTTCTTAGCAATTCCCAAAGGAACCAAACCATAAAAAATCTAGAGATGAGCGTAGCAATCGCTGCACCTTCAAGTTCCATTCTCGGGAATATCCACAAGCCATAGATCAAAAGGAAATTGAAGATCACATTTATAATATTTGCTAATAAAGTAGCATACATGGCATATTTTGTTTGGGAAAGTCCATCGGCAAATTGCTTATAAGCCTGAAAGATCATAAGTGGGATCATGGAGAAAGCCACTATTTCCAAATAAGGAATTGCTAGAGCAACCACTTCTGGCGGCTGATCTAGATGATATAGTATAGGTTTTGCAAGTAGCAATAAAAGAAAAAGCAGAATCCCATTTACAGTACACAAGATCACTCCGTGATGGAAAAAACTTCTTCCTTTTTCGATATTTGAGGCTCCATCTGCTTCAGCAATTAAAGGCGTAATAGCGAATGAAAACCCAATTCCCAAGGAAAGTGCAATAAACACCAAACTATTTCCTAAGGAAACTGCAGCAAGAGGAGCAGCACCTAATTGCCCGATCATTAAGTTATCTGCAAGTCCAACCATGACGTGACCCAATTGTCCCATCATAATAGGAAAGGCAATGCTTAAATTATATTTGAATTCTTTAGTGTAGGCGCTTAAATGCAATTTCTCGAAAATTAATTTGCAAAGATAATAGGATTTACAAGCCTAAAAATCGAATTCCATTTTAATTTTCCAGAAACCTTAAGTAGGTCTTACAACCGAAAATTAAAATGGAATTAATTATTTAAAAAAGTATGAATTAAAGTTTTGTAGCTACAGATCCCTGTGAGATCCCATATTTATCTACCAAATAGATAAGTGAGGTCATTGAAGCAGCACCTAATTCTAATTCTCTTTTATTTACCTGATCAAAAGTATCATTTTCTGAATGGTGGTGATCAAAATATCTCTGAGAATCGGGTACTAAACCAGCTAATACCGTAGTTCCTCCCTTCAAAGGACCAATATCTGCACCGCTATGTCCTATTTCAAAATAGTGAATTAAATAAGGCTTGAAAAGTGTTTCCCAAGCAGCTATTTGATCGAATTGATCCTGAGTAGCTTCAAAAGAAAAACCTCTTGGAGTAAATCCACCAGAATCACTTTCTAAAGCAAAAACATGGTTTTCATTTTTCTCCTTGGCAACTTCAGCATATTTAGTTCCACCTCGCAAACCATTTTCTTCATTCATAAACAAAACCACGCGAATGCTTCTTTTTGGCTTTATTCCAGATTCTTTTAATAATCTTAGTACTTCCATAGATTGCACTACTCCTGCTCCATCGTCATGAGAACCATCTCCAACATCCCAAGAATCTAAATGACCACCAACAACCAAGTATTCATTTGGAAATTCAGATCCTGTGATCTCTCCAATCACATTAAAACTTTGTACATCCGGCAATTGCTCACTATTCAGCTTAAAATAAACCTCTGCATTCTTTTCAATTTTAAGCAAACTGCTTAAATATTCAGCATCATTAGTGCTTATTGCAGCCGCAGGAATTCTTTGTGATGGCCTTAGCTCACCGTAGCTCATTGCTCCTGTATGTGGAAAATCGTCTAATCTTAAATTCATAGATCTTACCAAGATTCCAATTGCTCCATATTTTGCAGCTTGTGCCGCACCAGAATAACGCTGATTTACACTTCCACTATACGCTTCAAAAGTACTAATATGATCTGCTCGCATGGGTCTGTTAAAAAATACAATTTTCCCTTTGATTTGATCTTCCCCATATCTTTCAAGATCTTCGATACCTTGCACCTCTATAATCTGCGCTTTTGCACCTCCAGGAGGCGTAGACACAGATCCACCTAAAGCAGTAATATTTATATTTCTGGTAGTTCCCGGGGCAGTTTCTATGTAAGCAAATTCCTTTGTTCCTCTCACCCATTTAGGAACCATCACTGGCTGTAGCCAAACCTTATCCAAGCCAAGAGTTTCTAGTTCTTTTTTAGTGTAGTCTACTGCTTTTTGAGCATTTAAAGATCCGGATAATCGCCCACCAATTTCATTGGATAAATGATCTAACCAACTATATGATTTTCCTTGCAGCAAGGCCATATCGTATATTTTACGAATTGCCAAGGAGTCTTTTTGGGCCTCAGAAAGTTGAGCCGAAGCTAATTGAGTGCATAAAATTGTAAGTCCTACTATTAATATTTTTCTCATTATTCAATTATATTTTAAAAATTCTAAGATTGCAATTATAAGATTTCCTTTGTTAGGATCTCTCTATATTCTGCTAAGTTATTTTTAATATCTTCAGATAACTCAGGCTCTTGAACATCCTTATATTCGGAAAGGACATCATACATGGTCTTCGCAACCAAATAACGTGCCGTGTCCTTATCATCTGCAGGGATCACATACCAAGGTGCATTTGGTTTGGAAGTACTATTAATGGCCTTTTTATAACATTCCTGGTAGGAATCCCAAAGTGCTCGCTCCTTAAGATCTCCCGGTGAGAATTTCCAATTCTTCTCCTTTTTATCCAGTCTCCGAAGCAGTCGCTGTCTTTGCTCCTCTTTAGAAATATGAAGAAAAAATTTGAAGATTATTGTGCCATTATCTGTTAAATGCTTTTCAAAATCTACTATTTGGTCTAATCTGGTTTTCCAAAATTCTTCATCTATATCTTCCAAACTTGTTACTTCCGGAAGATTTTCACCTAATATGTATTCCGGATGCACCCTTGTAACAAGCACATTTTCATAATGGGTTCTATTAAAAATTCCAAACTTTCCTCTTGCCGGGAGCGCAATATAATGCCTCCATAAAAAGTCATGCTTCAGCTCCAGAGGCGTAGGTACTTTAAAACTATGCACTACGACTCCTCTGGAATTAAAATCTTTAAAGACCTCCCGGATCAAACTGTCCTTTCCAGCCGTATCCATACCTTGAAGGCAAACTAGTACGGCATACTTACCATGCGCGTAAAGAATGTCCTGCCATTTTCCCAAATCCTTTCTGGTTTCTTCCAGTAAATCCTCAATTTCATCTTCAATAATGCCTAAGGAATGTTTTGTGGGTAAGGTAACTAAGTCAACTTCAGAAGTTACCTTGAACAGATTTACATCTAAATTTTCCATATTCTAATCCATTGAATGCTAAATATACAATCTTTAAGAAACATATTTTTTTTATCTTCGCCCTCAAATCAAATGCATTGAAAAGAGAAGTTGTTATAGAGAATGTTGCCACTTTACTTAAGGAAATTCCTAGTTCTATGGAAATAGTGAAGAATGATTCCAAAAGTGATAAGCGATTTCATTATTTAGCTACACATATGGTAGATAAAGCTTTAGAGAAGGATGCTCTTATAATTTCTGAAAATCAAAAAGGTTTTGCTATTTTGTTTAAGACCAGTAAAAATGAAGATAATTTCTGGAAAGAACTTCCAGAACAATTGGGATTAGTTTGGAATGTAACTGGAATTAAAAATGCATTGAAAATCCTAAAGACCCAGAAGCACATTAAAAATCAGCGTCCTCAAGAAGGAGAATATCTTTACTGTTGGTTTTGGGGAATTCTAGCAGATTCACGTGGTGCCGATAAACAAGTAGGAAAAGAGATGAAGGACGAATTCTACCGTCGTGCTAATCTTTACAATATCCCCTTATATGCTGAAACCCGTATGCGCCAAAATGCCTTGGTTTATCAGCGCTTTGGTTTCGAACTGTTTAATGAATGGCAGCACCCGAGTGGAGATACCATGTATTTCTTGAGATATATTCCTACCGCATCAAAGAATAAGATCTAGTATTATATTTTTAATGATTAATCTATAGTTTACTGGCAAAGAGTTTTACATCTTCTTCGGTAACTTCATTCCCACCTAGAATTATAAGTCTTTCTACTACATTACGGAGCTCTCTTATATTTCCAGTCCAATCGTAATCCTTTAGTTGATCTATAGCTTTATCTGTAAATACCTTTACATTACTGCCGTGCTCACTGGCAATCTTTTCAGTAAAAAATTTCACCAATAATGGGATATCATTTCGTCTTTCATTTAATGGAGGAACTTTGATCAAGATCACGGCTAGTCTATGGTATAGATCTTCCCTAAATTTTTTCTCTTCTATTTCTCTTTTTAGATCCTTATTGGTTGCCGCAACAACACGCACATCTACTTTTATATCTTTATCGCTCCCAACTCTGGAGATCTTATTCTCTTGTAAGGCTCGTAGTACCTTGGCTTGTGCAGAGAGGCTCATATCCCCAATTTCATCTAGAAAAATAGTTCCACCATTTGCGGCTTCAAATTTTCCTGCCCTATCTTTTACTGCAGAAGTAAATGCTCCTTTAACATGACCAAAAAGTTCACTTTCTATTAATTCTGAAGGAATTGCAGCACAATTCACCTCGATCATAGGACCATTAGATCTTTCACTTTTTTGATGCAACCAATGCGCTACTAACTCCTTTCCTGTTCCATTTGGACCAGTAATAAGAACACGAGCATCTGTCTGGGCAACCTTTTCTATTATCTCCTTAATACTAGTAATTGCCGGCGATTCCCCTATCATTTGGTAATTCTTTCCAACCTTCTTTTTAAGCAACGTATTCTCTACAACCAGCTCCTTTCTATCTAGCGCATTTCTTACGGTATTCAACAATCTATTGAGATCTGGTGGTTTCGAAATATAATCGAATGCACCCAATTTCATCGTATTTACTGCTGTATCTAGATCGCCGTGACCAGAGATCATTACTACTGGAACTTCGGGTTTAATTTTCTTGATAGCTTCCAAAACTTCGATCCCATCCATTTTGGGCATCTTTATATCACAAAGAACAAGATCATACTCCTCCTCCTTAATTTTCTCTATTCCGGCTAAGCCATCTTCTGCTTCCTCCAATTGATAGCTTTTGTTCTCTTCTGAAAGAATTTTAACAAGAACTCTTCTAATTGAAGCTTCATCTTCTATTACTAATATCTTTGCCATTATAATATACTGAATTTAAAGCCTGAACGGCCATATATAGAATTTGTATCGTTTATCGTATACACCCTATCCTGATTCTCGTCTCTTAAACGAATATTATTGATAATACTGTGCCCTCCGTAAATATAAAAAGAAAAATACTGGGAGAACTGAAACTCATAACCTATTCCTGCCAGAATCGTTGTCACAGAGATGTTCTGAGCTAAAGGACTATCATGAGGCATGTCTCCAACTGGATTTAACTTATTTTGAAGATTTGCATAAAAGCCATCTAAGGCCGCAAATGCTTGAAAAGAGTGCTTATCGTTCAAATCGTGTTTTATATTGGTTTTTGGAACCCCTAAAGTATAAGACCATTTTTCATCGTAACGCCTGTAATAATTTACAATAGGCAGTGGAAAACGAAGATTTGTTCCAGTGGAATATCTGGTACCCAAAATTAACCGCCAAGACCTTATACTATCTTCAAAACTTTTCGATTTAATAAAATATATAGACCCCGTTAATTCCACATCTTCACCAGATAATTTCTTGGTGACAAAATTCGAGGTGGCATCTACTTCTCCTTCAATACCAAATCTCCAATCCTCACTCATTTTAAAAGTATATCCTAAACTGAAAGTGTAAGATTGAAAGTGCTGCAATTCATCTTTGGAAAACGCCGCTGCATCTTTATATTGAAAATTTACATTTTGATATTGTATTCCTGGAACCAAATAAGCGCCTTTATCGTTTAGTTTTAGGGGTAATTTAAAGAAGGTTTTTAATCTGCTGTAGGAATTATCTGAACTGGACTGAGGAAAATTTGTATATTCTATTCTAGCTAAATCTGTTGCCTGTGAGTACATATTTGAACACATTACAAATATCCAAAAACACAATAAAGCTTTAAGAAGTTTTTTCATTGGTAGAAGGATTAGGGAAATTAGAAGGATAGATCATATGCACATCTCTTTGCGGGAATGGAATTGTAATGTTATTTAATCTAAATTTAGCATCAATTTTAAACCTTAACTGACTTTTTATCTTTGGATCTACAAAGCTATCTGTTACAAAGAAATGCAAAGAGAAAACCAAGGAAGAATCACCAAAATCTTCAAACAAAACAAAGGGCTCCGGTTTTTTAACTATTCCCGTCTGTTCTCTAGCACATTCAATTAGAACAGCCTGAACTTTCTCTGTATCGCTTCCGTAGGCAACTCCAACTTTTACAAATTCTCTTGTAGATCTACGATTTTGAGTATAATTAAAAAGAATTTCACTAATAAATTTATGATTAGGGATGATCATTACTTTATCATCTCTGGTAAGCACACGTGTAGTTCTTAATTTAATATCTATTACTCTCCCAACTCTACCATCCATTTCTACAATATCCCCCACCAATAGGGATTTGTCTACAATTATAAAAAGACCTCCAATAATATCTTGAAATAACTCTTGTAGAGCTAAACCTAAACCTACAAATAAAGCTGCAGATGCGGTAAGCAATACTGTAATATTAACCCCTACAGAACTTAAGGTTATAATTATTACAACAAGATATACCAGATATTTTATAAATTTAAAAACACTAATAAACTTAAGCTTATCGTTTTCTTCCAGTTTTCTGGTCAATAAAACACGAATAAATCTAAGAGCTACGGTTGTTAGTACAAAAGTTAGGATCAACAATAGAACAATACCAACTGTGATATGCATTCCACTGGTGTCATCTCCTGTAAAAGGATAGATTGTAATATTCAGGAAATCTTGGATCAATCCCCAAACATCCTGTTCTATTACTTCTTTAACTTTATCTACCTTCCCTTGCATTTATTAGTATTTAATCCATTTATACAATTCCTTATAGGTAGGTTTTTTACCATACATAAGAATTCCAACGCGATAGATCTTTGCTGCCAACCATACTACTCCGGCATTAGTAACAAATAATATGATTAATGAAATTACCAATTCATACCAAGGCACTCCAAACGGAATTCTCATTAACATTACAATGGGCGACGTAAGTGGGATCATAGAAAATATTGTAGAAACTGTTCCATGCGGGTTTTCTATCACCGAGAAAAAACCTACATAAATCCCTAACATCAGTGGTAAAATTATAGGAAACATGAATTGTTGTGTATCTGTTTCAGAATCTACAGCCGCGCCAATGGCGGCATAGATTGCACTATACAAAAAGTATCCTCCTATAAAATAGACCAGAAATGAAATTATTAAAGTCAAAATAGGCAAGTTGGTGATGTCTATAATAAGCTGTTGCATTTCACCATTAGAAACCTGATCCAGATTTTCAATTTGCGGTTGAGATGCCATAATATTTAAACCCGTTACAGAAGATGCTATAAATAAAAGCAGGGTTCCTAAGATAACCCAAATAGTAAATTGGGTTATTCCTGCCAGAGAAGTCCCTATAATTTTACCAAGCATTAATTGGATGGGTTTAACTGAAGAAATTATGATCTCGATGATCCTGTTTGTCTTTTCCTCAATTACACTGCGCATAACCATGTTACCATAAATAATAATGAACATCATTAAAAGATATCCTGCCGCTCCTCCAAAGATCATTTTTACATAACTAGACATTTTGGAAGTGCGTTGTCCTTCAAAGTTCTCTATCTGAATATTTACCTTAGCTTCTGCCGATTCTATTTTAGTGATATCTACTCCGCGTGCAATTAATTCTCTGGTAGTAAGATTTTCGGAGATCGTGCGTTCTATCTGCTGAAGCAATCCAATACTTGGCGCTTCTTTTCCGAAGAATTTTATAGATTTTGCGAGTTGAAGATTATCTTGAGTATCTGGAATATAGATCACTCCGTAATATTCCTTTTCCTCTACCAAAAGTTTGGCATCTTCCAAAGAAATGGAAGAGACATCTACAAAATCGATCTCGTCTTTATTCTGAAATTCACCTTTAAACAATCCACTATCATCCTTTACCGCAATGGTGTGTGTTTCACTATTGTTCAGCATGCTTAAATAAGCGATTAGAGAGAACATTCCCACCAATATCAACGGACTCAAAAAGGTCATGACAATAAAGGTCTTATTTCTTACCCTTGCCAGATATTCTCTTTGAATGATAAGTCCTAGATTATTCATTTTTTGTAACGGTTTTAATGAAGATGTCGTTTACAGAAGGTATTACTTCTACAAAATGATTCACCCGCGATTTTGTGATTAAGTATTGTAATAGCTCGTTTGGAGATTCGTTAGATTTTATTTGGATGCTCAATTTAAGATCGTCTAAATGGGATTTGAACTTGGCTTTCTCTACCTTGAAGTTTCGGTGTAATTCGTCCATTAGTTGGCTTTCTTCAAATGGATTTATGCCAACTTCAAAAGTATTCGTTTTATAAGATCTTTTAATATCAGATACTTTTCCATCTAATAATTTATTTGATTCATGGATCAATGCCATATAATCACAAAGTTCTTCTACACTTTCCATTCTGTGAGTAGAAAATAAAATTGTAGCTCCTTCTTCACGTAACTGTAAGATCTCATTTTTAATAAGATCGGCATTCACGGGATCAAAACCACTAAAGGGTTCATCAAATATCAATAATTTGGGCTGATGTAGCACAGTGATAACAAATTGAACTTTTTGAGCCATCCCTTTGGAAAGTTCCTGGATCCTTTTATCCCACCAGTGAGTAATATCTAGTTTAGTGAACCAATAGTTTAATCGTTCTTTTGCTTCGGCCTTGGTTAGTCCTTTAAGCCTGGCGAGATACAAGGCTTGCTCACCAACTTTCATGGATTTATAAAGTCCGCGTTCCTCAGGAAGGTATCCTATATGCCCAACATCGTTAGGATGCAATGGTTTTCCATCCAAATATACTATCCCGCTATCTGGCATAGTAATTTGATTAATTATCCTTATGAATGTGGTTTTTCCAGCACCATTTGGGCCTAATAATCCAAAAATGCTCTCACGCGGAATATTGATAGTAACATTGTTTAGTGCAGTAAATTTTCCAAATTGTTTGCAAATATTCTCTGCAACCAGAAGATTATCCATAAATGTCTATTATACCGTAAATATATCGAAATAGCCAAGAATCTCTTTTACATTATGTAGATTTTATTAAGTTTTAAAAACGCAAAATCTACCAAAAACAAAAACCCATCCTTAAACTAAATTAAGGATGGGAAAAAAATTGCTATGAAAAAGAAAAATTATCACTAAATAATATAGTGATTATCAAATATATAAAAATTATCTTGAAGTGTTCTTATGAGAACATATCTTTTACTTTTTCAAAAAATGATTTATCGCTTTTTTCGGGATTAGGTTGGAAGTTTTCATCTGTGCTCATTTTCTCAAAAAACTCGCGTTGTTCTTTATTTAACGTTCTTGGGGTCCATACATTAACATGTACTAAAAGATCTCCTTTTCCATATCCATTGATATTGGAAATCCCTTTCCCTCTTAGACGTAAGATTTTTCCAGATTGCACTCCTTCATCTATTTTAATACGCACCTTCCCAGATACGGTATCTATTTCTCTACTTGCTCCCAAAACCGCTTCAGAGTAACTTATATAAAGGTCGTAATGCAAATTATCGCCTTCTCTTTGAAGTGTATCATGTACTTTTTCCTCAATAGCTACCAGAAGATCACCTGGCACTCCATTTCCTGGAGCTTCGTTTCCTTTACTAGTAACTTTTAGCTGCATGCCATCTTCTACTCCTGCTGGAATTTTAATGGTTACAGTTTCTTCTTTTACTATTAAACCTTGTGCATCTGCATCTGCAGGCTTATGATCTATTGTTTGCCCTGCGCCACCACAGGTTGTACAAGGAGAAGCAGTTTGCATTCTACCAAGAATTGTATTTGTAATTCTTGTTATTTGCCCTGTTCCATTACAAGTAGAACAAGTTTTATAGGTTGTTCCTTCTGCCTGAACCTTGCGTTTTACTTTGATCTTCTTCTCGGTTCCATTGGCTATTTCTTCCAAAGTTAAGCTTACTCTAATTCTAAGATTGCTTCCCTTAACTCTACGCTGACCACCGCCACCACTAAAGCCTCCAAAACCAGAGAATCCTCCGCCGCCAAAACCACTATTTCCAAAGATATCTCCAAATTGGCTAAATATGTCGTCCATATTCATACCACCGGCTCCGCCGCCACCATGGCCACCGTCAAATGCTTGATGCCCAAAACGATCATATTTAGCTCGTTTATCATCATTGCTTAATATTTCATAAGCTTCTGCTGCTTTTTTGAACATCTCCTCTGCATGTGCATCACCGTGGTTTTTATCCGGGTGAAATTCAATAGCTTTTTTTCTATAAGCTTTTTTAATTTCAGCCTTAGTTGCACTCTTGCTTATACCTAATGTTTCGTAAAAATCCTGTTTCATTTTGTGATTTTGTAATTTTAGTAGTGACTTGTATTAATTTATTTCCCTGTCACCACTTTAGGAAAGCGAATAATTTTCTCTCCCAACTTATAGCCGCGCTCTATCACATCAACTATCTTACCTTTTAATTTATCTGAAGGCGCTGGAATTTGCGTAATTGCTTCGTGAATATCTGCATCAAAGGTATCTCCAGATTGTACATCCATTGGCTCCAATCCTTTATTAAGTAAAGTTTCCTTGAATTTATTGTAAATTAGCTCTACACCTTTCAACAAATTCTTGTCTTTAGCCTTTCTAATTTCATTCATCGCTCTGTCAAAATCGTCTAATACTGGAAGCATAGCTGACATAACTTCTTGGTTAGCCGTCTTGAATAACTCCAACCGCTCCTTTGAGGTTCGTCTTTTAAAATTTTCGAATTCAGCAAAAAGTCTTAAAAATTTATCTTTTTCCTTTTCAAGATCGGCTTTCAAAACATCAGTTTCTGATGCTGCATCTCCTTCTTCTGAACCTTCTACCTCTTCAATTGCTTCCTCTAGAAGTTCTTCCAATTGGTCTTTAGCAGATTCATTATTAAATTCGTTTGTATGTTCGCTATTATTATTTTCATTCTGTTTATTCATTGTCGAGCAAATTTGTTTTCACTGAAAGGTCAAATTTTCTGCCAATCCTTATAAAATGTCAAAATGTCACCAGAAAAAAATTAATAATATTTTGTGAAGCTTGTGTTTACTAGTGTAGTATTTTTGCGCCTCATTAAAAATATTATTTATATGAAGAAAGTTGTATTAAACATTTTCACAATTGCTGCTATAGGAATAGCTACTGTTGGATGTAAAAACGAAAATAAAGAAGCTGAGACTGCAGATGCACAAGAAGTTGCTAATGCTACCGATGCAGCTACTACATTTAAAATAGATACTACAGCCTCTGTAATTAACTGGAAAGGTGAAAAACCAACTGGATTTCACACAGGTACTATTAAATTGACTGAAGGAACTTTCATGGCTAACGATAGCGTTATTGAAAGCGGAACTTTTGTTATAGATATGAACTCTCTTATATCTACAGATCTTGAAGGAGATGATAAAGCAAGTCTTGAAAATCATTTAAAAGGTACTGTTGCAGGTAAAGAAGGAGATTTCTTTAATGTAACTAAATACCCAACTGCTAAATTTGAAGTAACCGGAGTAACTAAAAATGATGGTGTTACTATGATGCAGGGTAATCTTACTTTAAAAGAAGAAACTAAAAATGTTGAATTTCCTGTAAGTATCAATATGAATGAAGACTCTATTGAAATTAAAAGTGAGAAATTTACTATAGACCGTACTAAATGGAATGTGAATTATGGTTCAAAATCTGTTTTTGATGGTTTAGGGGATAAATTTATCAATGATGAAATTGAATTAGAAATTGATTTGAAAGCGAAAAAAGCTTAATTTATCATTTTTGAAGAATATGAAAAGAGGCTACAAAATGTAGCCTCTTTTTTATTTTAGTAAGTTCTCTAATGCTTTGGGAAGATTCTTATACCTAAAGTTGAAACCTGTTTCTTCTATTTTGTCTGAGCTAACCAACTGGCTAGACAACACAACCGTAGACATATCTCCAAGCGCCACCTTTAAGGCTATTGCTGGTACATTTGGTAACCAAACCTTTTTATCTAATTGCTTGGCTATCCCTTCTGTCAATTCATTATTAGTTACTGGATTAGGTGCAACTCCATTATAAACTCCTTCTAAGGAGTTCTCGAGGATGTATATATACATATTTGAAAGGTCTTGGATGTGGATCCAGGATTGCCACTGCTTACCTGTGCCAAATCCTGCGCCTAAGTTTAAATCTGTAGGTTCTTTCATTTTTTGTAAAGCACCACCTTTTTTAGCTAGCACTAAACCTGTGCGTACCTTTGCAACTTTTGTTTGCGGACTTTTAAATTGATCTGCTGCGGCTTCCCATTTCTCTACAACTTCAGCAAGAAAGGAGTCATCAATTCTGGAATCATCTTCTTTATAAAGATTCTGCAGTGAACTTGGATAAATTCCAATTGCACTGGCAGAGATAAATTGTTTTATTGATTGATTGGTAGCTTTTAATCTATTAAAAAGAAGGTCTGCAGTATCTACTCTACTATTTATAATTTCTTCTTTATAACTACTTGTCCACCGTTTAGCGATACTTGCTCCTGCAAGGTGAATTATAACGTCCACCTTATTAAGGGATTCGTCATCAAACACATTATTCTCGGGATCCCAGAAAAACCCTTTATAATTTTCCTTTTCCTTAACCTTTTCTTTATTCGTGGTTAGATAATTTACCTCAAAACCTTTGGCTAAACATTTCTTAGAAATATTTGAACCCACTAAACCAGTAGCACCTGTAATTAAGACCCGCATATTTTTTATTAGCAAGATACTTTGAGGAATCCGTCTCAGCTAACTATTTCACTAGCTTTAACAACGATAATTATATAATTTTAGTCGCCCTTAACATTTCCCTTTTCCCGGGAGGTCCAGGAAGGCGTTCTACACCAAAGCCAACTTCAAGCATCGCCCTTCTAACACTGCCTTTCGCAGCATATGTGACTAATACTCCATTTGGTCTGAGCGCATAATACATTTTCTTAAAAATTTGTACTGACCAAAGTTCTGGTTGCACTCTTGCCCCGAATGCATCAAAATAAATAAGATCATATAATTCTAGATCATCAATATCCTGAAAAAATTTATTTTGTTTGGTAAGACTAAAGCTTGAAGTTATCTCTATCTCCTCTTCCCATTTTGAAGCATGGATATCTTCAAAGAAACCTTCTGCTTTCGGATCTCTGAGAACCTCAACAAAATTCAATTTTCCAACTTCCTCCAGTGAAACAGGATAAGCTTCCACACCTGTGTAGTTGATACTGGTATTTTTGGAGGTTGCTTCCTCCCAAGTCACCAAGGCATTTAGTCCGGTACCAAATCCAATTTCCAAGATATTTATCTCAGTTTTTTGCGAATTGCTCAAATAAGGGATAAATCCCGAATTAATAAAAACATGTATTGCTTCCTGAAGCGCTCCATGCTTAGAATGATATTGTTCATTCCACTCTGGAATATGGATAGTAGCAGACCCATCCCCGGTGATCATTATTTCTCTCTTCAAATCTAAAATATTGAATTACAAAATTAATGCAATTAATAGGCTTGGACGTAAAAATAAGAATTAACTATTCCTTATAGCACTATGGAACAGATAAAGCGATATTAATTAACAACTGAAATAATAACCAATAATCATAGAAATCACTGATTTTCAATATTTTGGCTATAAAATATCGAAATAGCATAAAAATTAACTATTTTTTTAGAAATCAATAATATTTACATAAGATATTTATAAATATTATAGTAGTTGTTAATAATTTCAATCGATGTAACTTTGATTTTGTTTTAAATTCGGTAAATTTGCAATCTAAAACAGATATAATGAAAAACGATGCAACCATCGATATTGATATTGTAAGAGCCCCTTCCTCTAAAATAGACTCAATAGATTTTGAAAATTTAAAATTCGGGCACACTTTTACAGATCATATGATGACTTGTGATTATGAAGATGGCGCATGGCAATCTCCAAAAATAGTTCCTTATGGCCCTATTTCTATGGAACCTTCTGCGAAGGTTTTTCATTATGGGCAAGCCGTTTTTGAGGGAATGAAAGCTTTTAAGGACGATTCTGATAAGATCTGGCTATTTAGACCGGATGAAAATTTTAAAAGAATAAATAAATCTGCCAAGAGAATGGCTATTCCTGAATTTCCGGAAGATCTTTTCTTCAATTCATTAGAAGCTTTATTAAAGCTTGAAAAAGATTGGATTAAAAAAGGATTTGGAAACTCACTTTATATTAGGCCTTTTGTAATTGCTACTGAACCAGGAGTACTGGCATCTCCGGGAACTGCTTATAAATTTATGATTATTTGCTCTCCAGCAAAAGCTTATTACAATGGCGAAGTAAGAGTTAAATTCTCTGAAAATTACAGTCGTGCTGCAGATGGCGGTGTTGGTTTTGCAAAGGCAGCTGGAAATTATGGGGCTCAATTTTATCCAACAAATCTTGCGAAAGAAGAAGGTTACCAACAAATTATTTGGACAGATGCTAATACGCATCAGTTCTTAGAAGAGGCAGGAACCATGAATATCTTCTTCCGTATAGGAGATACTTTAATAACTTCTCCAACTAACGATAGAATTCTAGATGGGATTACCCGCAAGAGCTTGATGATGTTGGCAAAGGAATATAATATTACTGTAGAAGAAAGAAGAGTATCGGTACAGGAAATAATAAATGCATCAAAGGCAGGAACTTTAAAAGAAATTTTTGGAACTGGAACAGCGGCGGTTATCAATCCTATTTCAGGATTTGGATATCAAGGTGAAAAACATGAATTACCAAAATTAGCTGATTCTTATGCTACTTTCTTTAAAGATAAATTGATGAAAATACAATACAATTTAGCTGAAGATAAATTTGGATGGAGACATTTAGTGAGCTAAATTTCTTTTATATAAACATAAAAAAAGCCTCGAAATTAATTTCAAGACTTTTTTTTATGTTTATATCTTAAATGATTTTACGCAATAACGGTTCATAGGAATTTCACTCCGTAAAGACAGTTATCAAAATTAATTCAAGATCAAAAAAAATTATTTACAAATAATAGAAGCTCGAAAAAGTTACCAATGACAAAAATTAAAATTTTTAAGGCTTTTTGGCACTAGAATATTATTTAGCCAGAGATTTAGTTGGAAATATCTAAAATTCTTTTCTTCTTAAAATTCGATTTTCTACTTCTCTAAGATTTTTTGGATCTCCGGTTTAAAGTAATTTGGACCCTTCAAAACTTTTCCGTCTTCTCTGTAAATAGGCTTTCCATTTTCACCAAGCTTACTCATATTGCTTCGTTGTATTTCTTCAAAAACCTCTTCTATCTTATACTGCATGCCATGTTCTATAATGGTTCCGCATAAGATGTATAACATATCCCCCAGCGCATCTGCAACTTCAGTAAGGTCATTATTATTGGCTGCTTCCAGATATTCTTCATTTTCTTCCTTCATTAAATTAAAACGAAGCATATTCTTTACTTCTCCCAGATCTGCAATTGGTTTTTCATTAATCCCCAATCCAAATGCAGTGTGAAATTCTTTTACGGCTTCAATTCTTCTTTTCATTATAAATTGCGTTTTTAAAAAGTTAACTTTACCCTAAAATAACAAAAATGTTTAGTACCGGACAATGGATTTTTGCGGCAATATTTTTTATTTCGTTTGTAGTGGTAATTATTTTTAGCTACAGAAAAGATATCGCCATCCATAAAAAATATTATAAGGGAAGCTTATATGTTTTAGTTGGCTTCTTAATCTTTATTGGATTATTATTTGTGATAAAGGCCTATTTAAAAGAATAATCAATATTTAATAATTTTAAAAAAGCCTCGGTAAAATGAATTTATCGAGGCTTCTTTTTATAGAAATTGAAAAAATTAATTAATCGGCTCAGCTACTTTTTCTCCCTTTTTCAAGAAGTGATAGTTTTTAGTATAATCCATCATTTGAGAAGAAAAATCTGTAGGCTGTGTAACCTTAATAGCTTTGATCTCATTATTATCATCCATTTCTGGAACCAATACAGGGTTTACAAATCCGCTGTAAGGAGGTGAATTAAACTGAGCATTTCTATCTAAAACTTCCTTATGTATAGATTGATCTACTTTTACCCCGTAGTTTTCAACTAAATTTTTGGCAGCTTCAAAATCTCCTTCAGATTTAATTCTTTGGGCTTCTTTTAATAACTCTCCAAACAACTCACGTAAACGCTCGTAGTTTTTAATATCGAAATAAGTCTTTCCATCACGGGTTACTTTTTCTATTACACCTTCTTCCTTACCTTTTTCAAAAACCCAAGCACTCACCCATTGTCTATTACGCATATGAGCTTCTTCTACATTATCTCCAATATTTAGTCTTCTTAATTGGGTCATTAATCCATTTCTAATATATCCATCATAAGCGGCCATCCCAGTTTTTTTCCAGTCGTCTGTTAGACCAAGTTCCTGAATTTTTGGGTCCATTAAGTAATAAAGGCCTACAAGATCTGCTCTACCTTCTTCCATGGTAGAAGCATAATTCTTCAATGTTTCTTTGGTTTCTCCAACTCCCGGGTTTAATTGTCCAGAAGCGTGGCCAACTACTTCATGAAGTGCAGTATGCAATTTGTCTGCATTCTTTCCATATTCTTCTTCTAATGCAATTTCTTCTTCGTCATTAGCAAATTCTTTTAACACTCCAGAACTTCCTGCATTGTCATAAGCCTCAATAATATTTCCTAAAGAAACAGATTTACTACCATGAGCTGCTCTAATCCAATTGGCATTTGGTAAATTAACTCCAATTGGTGTACTTGGCGAAGCATCTCCAGCTTCTCCGGCAACAATTACAGTTTTATAAGTAACTCCAACTACAGATTTCTTTTTGTGCTCTGGCATTAAAGGTGAATTATCCTCGAACCATTGAACGTTCTCTTCCAAAACTTTCATTTTCTTAGACATTTCAAAATCCTTGATCTGTACAATATTTTCATAAGACCCCCTATATCCTAATGGATCGTTATATACTTCAATAAAGCTGTTTATGTAATCTATATTTCCCTCTGTAGCTTCTACCCATGCAACGTTATAATCGTCCCAAGTTTGAAGATCTCCAGTTTGATAATATTTTATAAGAAGTCCCAAGGCATTTGCTTGTGCATCATTTTCTGCAACTCCTTTGGCTTTCTCTAACCACATAATGATCTGGTCTATTGCATCTCCATACAATCCGCCGCTTTTCCATACTTTTTCTACCAGTTTACCATTCTCCTTTACCAAGGTAGAATTCAATCCAAAAGAAAGTGGCTTCTCTTTATTTGGTGAAGTTTTCTTTTTGTAAAAAGCTTCAACTTCTGCAGCAGTTACATCTGGCCCATAAAAATTGATCGCAGATCCTGCTAATAATCCTTTTTTAGGATCTAGGTTAACTTTTTTAGCATCTTTATCGTTAAAGATCACCTCATAAGGTTCTCCAGTAAGTTCAGTTTTAGTTTCAGATAAAAGGCTATCGAAATACTCGTTGCTAAATTCTGGTTTTATCTTATCGTTAGAATAATGATGATGGATACCGTTAGAGAACCAAACTCTCTTCATATAAGTTTCAAAAGATTTCCAATCTACAGCATCCTTATCTCCGCTATAATTTGCGTAGATATTTTCTAGAGCATCTCTAATTTCTAGATTATATCTATAATTTTGATCCCACATTATATCACGACCGCTCAAACCTGCCTGAGTTAGATAATAAACCAATTTTTGTTCTTTTAAGGTCAAGTTTTCAAATCCGGGAATTTGGTATCTCAACACTTTAATATCTGCAAATTCTTCTACTTTATAATCGAATTTTTCAGTATCAGTCTCTACCGTCGCACCATCTTTTTCCTTATTATCATCTTTGCAAGAGAACAATATGGTAGCCACTAATAATAGTGGTAAAATGAATTTAAGTTTCATATATTTCTGTTTAATTTTCCTACAAATGTAGTAATTAGCATATTGTTATTTAACTATATTAGCATTCTGAACCATAAAAACACCGATTTTAAATGAAAATTTTAAAATATTTATTCTTCCTCCTGCTTATTGTAATCATTGCCGGAGCTATTTATGTAGCCACGAAAGATGGAAATTATCAAGTAGAAGAATCCGCGATTATTAATGCTCCGGTTCCGGTTGTTTTTAATGAGGTGAACAATTTTAAGAATTGGGAACAATGGGGTCCTTGGATGGACGATTCAGATGATCTTATTATAAATTATCCTGAAAACACCACCGGCCAAGGTGCTAGCTATTCATGGAAAAGTGAAGAATTAGGTGATGGTTCTATTCGCAATACTAAAGTAATTCCGAACTCTACTATAGATCAGATCTTGATCTTTAAATCAACTTATGGCGAATCTAAAAGTGACGGATATTGGAATTTTGAAGAAGTTGAAGATGGCACCAAGGTAACTTGGGGAATAATTGGAGAGCAAGATTTTATGGAAAAACTTGCCTTTACTTTTATGGATAAAAGCTTTTCTGCAATGGTAAAACCAATGTTTGCTGAGGGTTTAGAAAAATTGAAAAAGATTACTCTGGAAAAAATGTATAAATATGCTGTTAATGTAGATGGAGTAACTACTCATGGAGGCGGTTTTTATATGTACGCTACTACAGCCACTAAAATATCTCAGGTTCAAACCAAAATGCAACAGATGTTTGCAGATGTTTCTTTATATATGGAACAGAACAACATTACAGCAATGGGAAATCCTTTTATTCTCTATAACCAATGGGATGAGCAAAATAATTCTGCTATTTATTCTGCCGGAGTTTTCACACCAAGTTTAGTAATTACCCCTTTAGAAAGTTCAGTCCTAAATGGAATGATGCCCGTACAAAAAGTGCTTAAAACCACTTTAACAGGAGATTATAAGTATCTAAAGCAAGCTTGGGAAAGCGCTTATAAATATGCTGAAGAGAACAATTTACCAATTGCAACAGAAACTCCAGCTTTCGAAGTTTATGTAACAGATTCTAAAGAATCTCCCAATCCAGCTAATTGGGTAACGGAGATCTATATTCCCCTTTTAGATGCGAATCAGATTGAAGTTGAAGTAGAAGGAGAATCAACTTCTTCAATATAAATCACAATTAAAACTGCATGAAAGCTTTAGTTTTGGTATTTCTGGGAGGTGGTTTAGGAAGCGCTATACGCTTTATGATCTCAAGAATGCTTAACAAATCGGAGTTGTTTATTCCCATAGGCACCTTTACCGTAAATGTAATAGGTAGTTTGATCTTGGGACTTATACTGGGTATTTCTTTAAAATCTGGAGCTTTATCCAATAATACCTTATTGTTTCTAGCTACAGGTTTTTGTGGTGGATTCACCACTTTTTCAACTTTTGCATTCGAAAATCAGGCATTTCTTAGAGCAGGAGATTATACCAACTTTGCCTTATATACTTTTGGCAGTCTACTTGCCGGATTTACTGCAGTATTTGTTGGCCTTTATCTTTCTAAACTGGTTTAATACTTATTTGTTAGTATACTTTACACCAACTGGAATTGGTAAAGCTAAATTATTCTCTACTGGTGGGATTGGACAAGAATATCTCCCGCTATATGCACAGTAAGGATTATAGGCTTTATTAAAATCTAAGGCGATTTGATTGCTGGTCGGAATTTTAACATCTATATATCTACCTCCCGGATAACTGCCATCTCCATTACTTAAATCGGTAAAAGGAATAAATAAATAATCCAAATACTCTGGATTAGTTCTAAGATCCTGACTTTGATAAATATTCAGTTTATAAGATTTCCCTTCTATTTTAAAATGTGCCTCTCCATGTTTTACATACAAAGGTGTTCTATCTGTAGTGGTTGGCATTGCAAATGGAGATTCAGATGGAGTCCTTAAAAACTCTGATTTAATTACATAATTAGTGTCTATGTCGAAAAAAGATAATTCTTTAAACTTCTTGAGATCTTTAGACGTCAAAGGAGATTCCTCAGGATCAGCAAATTCAGTATTTAAAGTTTTCTGAAAATCTTTAATTTCCTGTATCTTTTTAGAATTCTGAGCTTCAACAGAATAAAAACAGATGATCACAAATAATAGAGAAATAACATCTTTCATGATTGTTTTTATTGAAATAAATGTGTTGATTTTAATCTTGTCAAATTTAAATTTTAAAAATGACTTCTGCCGAGGAACAAATTAAATTTAAGAATCCATCTAAAAGAGCAAATTAAAATGACAGATCTTGACGCATTTTAATAAATTTTCAATTGAAAATTTTAAGTAATTTTGATGCATAACCAATCTGCATGTTTCAAAAAATTTACCGCTCCTATATAGACTCTTTTAGCGATTTAAGACGGGAAGTTTGGTTGTTGGCACTTATTACCTTTATAAATAGAGCTGGAACTATGGTGATTCCCTTTCTCTCTCTATACCTAACAAAAAGCAAGGGATTCTCTTTGGAAGAAGTTGGCTGGATCTTGACCTTTTTTGGCTTAGGATCTGTAACCGGATCTTGGTTAGGCGGAAAACTTGTAGATGCTATTGGCCATTACAAGACTATGGCTGGAAGTCTTTTAATTTCCTCGGTGCTATTTGTTATATTACAATTCCCTAGTTCTTTTTGGGGAATATGCACAGGAATTTTTTTGGTAATGATGGCGGCAGATGTCTTTAGACCTGCTGTTTTTGTGGCTATAAGCGCATATAGCAAGCCACAGAATAGAACGCGATCTGTAACCTTAATAAGATTAGCAATTAACTTGGGATTTTCTGCCGGACCTGCATTGGGGGGAATTATAATAGCTAGCGCAGGATATAGCGGATTATTTTGGGTAGACGGGATTACCTGTTTATTTGCAGGTATCTTGCTTTTAAAGTTGCTACACCCTAAAAAATCTATAGAGAACATTCGAGATATAAATTTAAATCCTCAGGGAGTATTAAAGGATCATACTTTTCTTGTTTTTATTGTGGCGATGATTTTGTTTGGATTCATTTTCCTACAGTATTTTTCAACAATGCCCTTATTCTATGCGCAAAAACATGGTTTGGGTGAACTGGAAATTGGACTGTTACTTGGATTGAACGGATTTTTGATATTCTTAATGGAAATGCCTCTAATTAAATATCTGGAAACCAAAAAAGTATCTGCAATTCATCATGTTATTACAGGAACCTTTCTAGTTGGATTAAGTTTTGTAGCTGTAAATGTTTCCGGTTGGATTGGTGTACTAATTATAGGAATGATCCTTTTAACTATTGGTGAAATGATCGCATTTCCATTTTCAAACACCTTCGCCTTAACAAGATCAGATCGAGGAAAGCAGGGTTCTTATATGGCACTCTACAGCATAGCTTTTTCAATAAGCCATATCTTCGGACATAATTCCGGTATGCAGTTAATAAGTAAATTTGGATATGTTTTTACTTGGAATGTAATGATAGTCTTGGCAGTAATTGCCAGCGGACTTTTAGTTTATCTGTTACATTTACTAAAAAAAGAAGCTACACCAATCACTTAATTTTTAATTTGGGATATCATAATATTTCGAAGTTCCCAAATATTTTTTTATTAGCTCATTAAATTCCGGACTTAACTTTAGATCTAAAGTTCCGGGAATATCATACAAAAATTCCAAATCTTTATAGCCCGTTTTCAAAAGATCTTCTAAATAGAGAAGAGCGGTATAATAATCCCCATCTTGAGCACTTAAGGAAATGATGGAAAAATAAGCTTCTGGATCTTTCCTGTCAAAAATTGTTGTTAGCACGGCAGTAAAAATTCGTTTATCAATACTAACATTTTTTTGAGAAAAGATATTATTGAATTCTTTATGCGCATAAGACTGGAAAAAATCCTCTAGTCTATTCCCTAACTCTGCCTCCGCTGGATTTTTACTTTTCTTTAATTCATCTAACTCCTTTATTTTTTGAGACCAAAAGGCCAAATTTTCAAAATCGAAATAGTTAAAGTCCTCTTGTAATAGATATGTGAACTCTATTCGCATTTCAATTTCTAAGGCTTCAGCCGAATTATATAGAGATCGTTGCTGTTTGAAACCTTTCTCTTTTCTAATTTTTTTCTGAAGATCTTTTATTTCATCTTTTTTATCGAAATATTTATACTTCTCACGCATGAGATCCAATAATTCATAAGCCTTATAGAAATCCATTTTACGATACCAAGATTCTGCGGTTTCCAATTCCGCATTAAATAGATGATCTATTGTTGCAGCATCTTTTACACCACCTCCATTCAACATTTTCTGAAGCTTAAAGCCGCCCATAGCATGAGCAATAATATTAGATGATGGCCAAGATTCATTTCCATCATAGGTATAGAAATATGCTGGATATTTGAGTGAATTAAAAAATCTGAACTTTTCCCGAAATTCATTTTTAGAATTGCTCAAATTATCTGCAAAGCCAATAACCGTCTGCTTAACTGGATTCTGAACTAAAAATTCATTATTTACCCAAGTATCTCCCACCACTAAAACTCCATCTACAGAAGTATTAATTGCAGGCATTGCACTGGCTACCAAAGCACCCTCATCAAGACCTGCAAAATAAATAGCCTTTTCATCTATAGGAAATGTTGACACTACTTTATTGAAAAGGCGCGTTGCTTTTTCCAAGTTAACAACAAGAGAATCTTTTCTCGAAATATTGTTGGAAGCTGCAATGAGGAAACCTTGTTCTTCTGCAGCAGGCATAAATAACCGAGTAACACTAATCCCCTTCCCATCGGGATCAAAAACAAAAACTATTGGCCATTTCTTATCAGAAGCATAATCTCTGGGAAGATATATTGCAAAACTTTCAGAAATACTATCAGAAATAGGTATGCTATCTTTAACAGCCCCTTTTAGTAGGCTTATATTTTGTGCATTAAAAGAAGGGACAATAAATAAAAGCAATAACCAGGCGAAAAGGCAAGCAGTCTTAATTTTCATAGTTTAAAATTAAAGGAATTATGCCAATAAAAAAAGACCACATTCCTGTGGTCTAATCTCAATTTGTAGGGTGATCGTAAAAAGTTTTATTTCTTAACTCGTTGTAAACGCACAACATCTGTTTCAGAGAAAAAAGTTTTAGATATAAGCGCCACTATAAATAAATCTGCAAAGATTAAGAATAACACTCGTATCACTTCAATTCCGAAGAAACTCATTCCCGTAAATCCAATTAGCCCAGTTGCAACAGTCATTATTAGGAAATGTATAGTATAGTTTTTCATGTCGATTTTATTTTTTATCAAAGGTAATTGCATAGTAGTCGCACAATTATTAATTATATTACAATTGAGTTTTATTTAACTAAGAATAAATTAGTCAAATAAACTTAAACTACTAACCATCAATCATAATTCATAGAAAAAAACTCGGAAAATTTTTATTAAAAATAAAGTATTACATTTGCAGCAGGTTGCTACCTTCTCCGTTTAAGCAACATTTTACACATAGCTTGCCCTATTTATTAATACAGGGCGGCATTATAACTCATAAATGACATTTAACGATTTACAATTAACTGAACCCTTATATAAGGCAGTTCGAAAAGTAGGATATACTACTCCAACTCCAATACAAGCACAATCTATCCCGGCCATATTAAAAGGTAGAGATATCTTAGGTTGCGCACAAACCGGAACCGGAAAAACGGCAGCGTTCTCCATTCCAACAATTCAACTATTAAACAGCAACCTTAACAACGAAGGTCGAAAAACAACTATAAAGAGTCTTATTTTGACTCCAACACGCGAATTAGCAATTCAAATTGGCGAAAGTTTGACAGAGTATGGGCACTTTAGCGATCTTAAACATTTGGTGATCTATGGTGGTGTTAACCAAAATTCTCAAGTTAGAGCCCTTAGAAATGGAGTTGATATCTTGGTGGCAACCCCGGGGAGATTATTAGATCTAATGGATCAAGGATTTATTTCTCTTTCCAATATCGAGATCTTCACCTTAGATGAGGCAGATAGAATGTTGGATATGGGATTTGTTCACGATGTAAAAAAAGTGATCAAGAAAATACCTGCTAAAAGACAAACCTTATTCTTCTCTGCAACCATGCCAGATTCTATAATAGATCTTGCAAATAGTATTTTAAACAATCCTTTAAAAGTTTCGGTAACACCGGTATCTTCTACTGCTGAAAGAATTGGACAGGAAGTTTATTTCATAGATAAAACCAATAAGAAAAACTTATTGATAGATCTTTTACAATCTTCTGAAGCAGATCGTGTATTGGTATTTACCAGAACTAAACATGGCGCGAATAAAGTAGTTAAAGACCTTATTAAGGTAGGAATTAAAGCTGAAGCTATCCACGGTAATAAAACTCAAAATGCGCGACAAAAAGCATTAAAGAATTTTAAAGATAAAACCACAAGGGTGTTAGTTGCTACAGATATTGCAGCAAGAGGAATAGATATAGATGAACTTGCTTTAGTTATTAATTATGAGATCCCAAATATTGCTGAAACCTACGTGCATAGAATTGGACGAACAGGAAGAGCAGGAGCCAGTGGAAAAGCGATCTCATTTTGTGATTATGAAGAAAAAGCCTACTTAAAAGATATTCAAAAACTAATAGACCAACAGGTTCCGGTTATTGAAGAGCACGACTACCCAATGGAATTCTTTGAAATTCCGGAAAAAAAACCTCAACAACGCAGACCTTCCAGAAACGGAAATTCGAATCCAAAAAAAGCTACTGGAGGAAATTCATCTAACAGGAACAATTTTGGAAGATCAAAAAGAAAATAAGGGCCATTCTGAAAGTTACTTTGGAGATTACCGGGATTTCTGGTGGAATCCTACTTTTATAGAACTTACAGCAAAAAGGTTAGAATTATTCAAGCATATGTCCATGTTGGATGTAGGTTGCGGACAAGGGCACTGGACTAGGATCCTGGCGCCCTTTCTTTCTCCACATGCAAAAATTACGGCGGTAGATAGTGATAAACGTTGGTATTCCAGAAATGAAGAACTAGAATCCATTTTTGAGATTAGCCAAAATCCTTTCAAATTAACCAAAGGAAACGCACAACAACTGCCATTCGAAGATGATCAATTTGATCTGGTAACCTGCCAAACCGTGCTTATTCATGTTCCTAAACCACAGCAGGCTCTGGAAGAAATGAAGAGAGTACTGAAACCAGGAGGAACGCTTTTATGTGTTGAGCCAAACAATATTATTCAAAGTCTCACAAAAACTTCGCTTACCAAGAACGATTCTATTGAAGAAACTTTAGATCATATTAAATACAGATTGATCATAGAAAAAGGTAAGAAAAATATGGGTCGTGGAGATAATTCTCTAGGCGATCTCCTCCCTGGAATGTTTGCCATGGCAGACATGAATAATATCAAGGTACGATTATCTGATAAAGCAATTGCGATGTATCCTCCATATAGCACAAAAGAACAAGTAGCTACTTTAAAACAATGGATGACGGGAAGCTCTTGGAAATCCAACACTCAAAAAGACATCGATTTCTTTAGTGCAGCAGGAGAAGAATTTATGCCCTTTTATTTTGAATATCAGGAAAAATATGCCCGAAGGGACGATCATGTTATGGGTGCTTTGCAAAGGGAGCAATATCATGCAGCCGGAGGTTCATTGATGTATCTGGTAAGCGGTACAAAATAATTTAACCTCTACGTTTAATTGGTCCATGCTCAATCACATTCGATAGAATTATATGAGTTTTAGTTTCACCATAGGTGATCAATTTATCTATAAATTCTTCAAGATGTGATTGGTCGTATAGTACCACCTCCATGATAATATTTTCGTTTCCTGTAATTCTATAACAATTTATCACTTCCTTGAATTCTTTTACTTTTTCCAGAAATGGCTTCAACCTCCCCATAAATGCACGAAGGGTGATCACTGCTTTTAATTGATGTCCGGTTTTGTGATAGGAAACTTGCGCCTTATAACCTTTGATAATTCCGCTGTCTTCCATTTTTTTTACACGTTCTGCAACTGCCGGTGAAGTAAGTCCAACTTTTCTTCCAATTTCAGCAAAAGATTGTCTGGCGTTTTTCTGAAGGCATTCCAGTATCTGCCAGCTAAGTGCATCTATCATACTATTTAAATTTTTTAACTATAAAATGGAATAATTTTAAAGCTAAGTTAATGTTTTACTTTAAAATCGAAAGAACGCTTAGTAGATATCTCACTAATTTTATGAGAGTTGAAGAAATTTGTTGAATTATGAATTCCATGTCTGGAACTGATTTTAATTATTCCCCTGTATATCGAAAAGCGATAGATATCTTGTATATTTCAAGACACATCTCCAATTATCTGGTTCAGGATCTTTCTAGTTTACAAGCCAATGGATCTGAAGATAAATGTATTTATTTTACCGGAGACATCGTGCAGCAGTCCGTTTCTTTATTTCCAAATATTTTAAGAGCAGAAAGCGAGCCTTTTGCAGAGGAAAAGCATAAATATGCAGCTTCTGTGACTCACCTTACCAATAAGCTTTATAAAAACTGCGAGCGCTTAGAGCTTTCGAACAGCGATGGCAGAGAATTCCTTAAAATATTGAGATTGGAACTGAAGAAATTCAGAAAATTACAACTCACCTGGAAGCTTACTTTATAGGTTTAGATTAAAGAATACTTCTTTTAAAAATAAATTACCCCAACTTGAAAGGACCAATTCTTATAGAGTTGGTTTTTTTTATGCCTATTTGATTAAGTTTTTTTCCATTGGGATAATGTATTGGTTTTACTTTATACCAGGATAATTTTGCTAAAAAACATACCGATATCGCTTTGCTTTGTTTCAAAGTCCTCCCATCTTGGGGAGAATTTAGGATGGGCTGAAAGTATAAATTATTTAACCTTATCCCATCCCCAGCCCTTGCAGTTGGGAAGGGAAGCAAATATTTTCTTTTTTTCAAGACTTCGCTAATCTAGAGCCTACACTTAATTCTTAAATAAGGATCCCTAGATCGCGCTGCTCATAGGGATAAGCGATTCATTTGCTCTTTATTAAGATAATTCTGATAAAAAGGATCCTAATATTGCTTTACTCATCGGGATAAGCGATTCGTTTGCTCTTTACTAAGATAATTTTACTAAAAAGGATCCCGATATCGCTTTGCTCATCGGGATAAGCGATTCGCACACATTTCAATAAAATTGAAATGTGGCTCTCTGCTTACATGTTTCTCCTATATTGCCCTCCTACTTCAAACATTGCTGAAGTTATCTGACCTAAAGAACATACTTTAGTTGCATCCATTAAAACTTCAAATAAATTCTCGTTCTTAATTGCCGCTTCCTGGATCAATTCCAAGGCTTTTGCAGATTCTTCGCCAAAGGCTTTATGCAAGTTCTTTAAA
>JBBSVD010000013.1:0-34844 GCA_038233835.1 Flavobacteriales bacterium
CAAATTTAATAACTGCTTGCATATAGAAGAGCCGCATTGCGCGGTTAAAGATGGTTTAGAAGATGGAGAAATTGCCTGGTCTAGATATAAGAGTTATTTGCAGATCATAGCTGGGGAGGACGAGCAACAATATAGAATGGATGATTTCCCAGAGGAACAATGAGAGTAGTCCTACAAAGAGTTTCAGAAGCATCGGTCACCATTGGCACCATAGTGAATGGCGCAATAGGCAATGGAGTATTAATACTTATTGGAATTGAAGATGAAGATTCAAAAGAGGATATTTCGTGGCTCGTTAATAAGATCGTGAAAATGCGAATTTTTAATGATGAAGCGGGGATTATGAATTACTCGCTTCAAGATATTAATGGAGCAGCCCTAGTAATAAGTCAGTTTACCCTGCATGCAAGCACCAAAAAAGGGAATAGGCCAAGTTATATAAATGCTGCAAAACCAGAAATCGCAATCCCATTATATAAAGATTTTTTATTGGAACTTGAAAATCAGCTAATTAAAAAAGTAGAAAGAGGTGTTTTTGGAGCAGACATGAAAGTTTCACTTACAAATGATGGGCCGGTTACCATTAATATAGATTCAAAAAGAAGAGAATAATGAATATTGAGAATGCACAAGTAGCAGTAGATGCTTGGATAAAAGAGCATGGAGTTCGCTATTTCAACGAACTTACCAATATGGCTCAGCTTACAGAAGAAGTGGGGGAAGTAGCTCGAATTATAGCTCGCCGCTATGGAGAGCAGAGCGAGAAGGAAAGTGATAAGAACAAGGATCTTGGAGAAGAGCTTGCAGATGTTCTCTTTGTTGTTTTATGTCTGGCTAATCAAACGGGTATAAATTTACAAGAAGCTTTCGATAAAAAATTGGATCTAAAAACTAAAAGGGATCATGATAGGCATCACGGTAATGATAAACTTAAATAAATGAGTTTCAAAAAAGTTGTTCAAGCTAAGGGATTCTGGAAATCTGTTGCCGGTATGGCAATTAGTTTCATAATAATATATCATATAATTACAATGTTATTCACCCTTGGCGGATTTAAATTTGATGAATATTTCGAGTTGAACTTATCTGAAGAAAGATATTTTAGATTTGTGTTTGGATCTTTGCTTTCTGGTTTTATATATGGCTTCATAATTACCTATGGTCAATTTTCTATAAAAATGAAAAAGGACGAAAGGGACTATTAATAAATCTGTAGATTTATCTTTAGATAGAATTACAGTCCAATTACAATGAATCTTAGAATAAATCATTCCTCAAAAACAGTATCTGGAGCACTCCAAATAACAGGTTCTAAAAGTGAATCTAACAGGGCTCTAATACTTCAGGCTTTGTATCCAACAATCGACTTAGGAAATATTTCCAATAGTGATGATACTGTTGTGCTTCAAAAAGCACTAAATAGTAGCGAAGAAATTATAGATATTCATCATGCTGGCACTGCCATGCGGTTTCTAACAGCATATTTTGCTTCCAACGAAGGCAAAGAAGTGGTTCTTACCGGAAGTTCCAGAATGCAGGAACGTCCAATAGCTTTGTTGTTAAATGCGCTAAAAGATCTTGGCGCAGATATAAGCTATCTAAACCAGGTAGGATATCCTCCATTAAGAATTAAAGGAAAAAAACTCATCAAAAGTGCTGTAAAGGTTCAGGCAAATATTAGCAGCCAGTATATTTCTGCTCTAATGTTAATTGCGCCTTCTTTTCCAAATGGTTTAGAGATTCTTTTAGACGGGCCGGTAACCTCCGCGCCTTATATTAACATGACATTGGAATTGCTTAGATATTTTGAAGTAAAAGCAAATTTTGAAGGGCAATCTATAGTAATACAACCTACAGATAAAGTAGAAACTAAAACTTTGGAAATTGAATCAGACTGGAGTTCAGCTTCTTACTTTTTTGCTATTGCAGCATTGAGTGAGGATGCCAATTTAAAATTGAAAAACTTCAGAAAAGCTAGCTTGCAAGGAGATTCTCAAATTGTTCCAATTTTTCATGAGCTTGGAATAGCTACAACTTATACCGAAAATCAAATTCAGCTTCAAAAGCAATCACATAAAAAGCCGGTAACGCTTCATTTAGACCTCCAGAATATGCCAGATCTTGCACAAACCATTGCGGTTACTTGCTTGGGCTTGGGAATTGGATGCGAATTGAAAGGCTTACACACCTTAAAGATCAAGGAAACAGATAGGTTGGTGGCATTAAAGAACGAACTGGAAAAATTTGGTGCTAGCGTTGCTATTACCCATGAGTGTTTATCTTTGGCTCCTTGCGCTGTTCTAAACAGTAATGTAGAAATAGAAACCTATAACGATCACAGAATGGCTATGGCTTTTGCACCTTTGGCCTTAAAAGTTCCGCTTACTATTAAAGATGCTGGAGTGGTTTCAAAATCCTATCCAGAGTTTTGGAAAGACCTGGAATCTATCGGATTTTCTATAGAGATCGCTCCCAATTAACTCATTTTTTAAATAAACATCTATTTACTTGACAACGCCTATGTTGAGGTTGTATATTTGCATCTTTTAAAAAATGAAAATATGGGAATGAAACTTTCACAATTTGGTTTTGAACTTCCGGAAGAACTTCTAGCTGAATATCCTGCTGAAAACAGGGATGAGGCACGTTTGATGGTTCTTAATAGAAAAGACCAAACAATTGAGCATAAATTATTTAAGGATATCATGGATTATTTTGAACCAAAAGATGTTATAGTTCTAAATAATACCAAAGTATTTCCTGCACGCCTTTTCGGGAATAAGGAAAAGACCGGTGCTCGTATTGAAGTATTTTTGTTGAGAGAATTAAATCCAGAAACTAAACTTTGGGATGTTTTAGTAGATCCAGCAAGAAAGATTAGAATAGGTAATAAATTATATTTTGGTGAAGATGAAAGCTTAGTAGCCGAGGTTATAGATAATACTACCTCTAGAGGAAGAACATTACGTTTCTTATATGATGGTTCTTATCAGGAATTCAGAAAAAAATTACAGGAATTAGGAGAAACTCCGCTTCCAAAATATATTAAAAGAGAAGTTACACCAGAAGATCAAGAGCGTTACCAAACCATTTATGCTAAGAATGAAGGTGCTGTTGCAGCTCCAACAGCGGGTTTACACTTTTCTAAGCATCTTCTGAAAAGATTGGAAATTAAAGGGGTAGATTTTGCTGAAGTTACCCTTCATGTAGGATTGGGAACTTTTAGTCCAGTTGAAGTAGAAGATCTTTCTAAACACAAAATGGATAGCGAAGAAGCTTTTATAGATGATAAGGCAACAACTATTATCAACAAAGCGATCTCAGAAAAAAGAAGAATTTGTGCAGTAGGAACTACCAGTATGAGAGTATTGGAAAGTGCTGTATCATCTAACCATACTTTAAATGAATTTAGTGGTTGGACCAATAAATTTATCTTTCCTCCATACGATTTTAGTATAGCTAATTGTATGATCACTAATTTCCATACACCAAAGTCAACGTTAATGATGATGGTTTCTGCATTTGCTGGTCATGATTTCATGAAAAAAGCCTATACAGAAGCAATTAAAGAAAAATATAAGTTCTATACTTATGGAGACGCGATGTTAATTATCTAACACGTATTTTCAATGATCTTAGAAACCACGAATATCCTTTTTCAAAAGAGCGATGTTCGTGGTTTTCTCTTTAATACCTGGTTTTAATTTGATTAAGGGTACTTTAAAAAGAAATCCTAATAATCTTCATACTTTTGCAGCGTGAAAGACAAGAAGAAAGATATACGTGCTTTAACTAAAGAACAATTAAAAGAATTCTTTGTAGCTCAGGGAGATAAGTCCTTTCGTGGCTCTCAGGTTTATGAGTGGCTTTGGAACAAAGGAGCTCATAGTTTTGAAGATATGACCAATATCTCCAAGACTACCAGACAGATGCTAGAGGAGAATTTTGTGATCAATCATATTCGCGTAGACCTTATGCAACGCAGTAGTGACGGTACCATTAAAAATGCGGTAAGGTTGCATGATGATCTTACTGTAGAATCTGTTCTAATACCTACTTCTAAAAGAACAACCGCCTGTGTCTCTTCTCAAGTTGGGTGCAGCTTAGATTGTAAATTTTGCGCAACCGCTACTCTTAAAAGAATGCGTAACCTAAACCCAGATGAAATCTATGATCAGGTAGTAGCTATAGATAACGAAAGCAGGTTGTATTTTGATAAGCCTTTATCCAACATCGTTTTTATGGGAATGGGAGAACCGCTTATGAATTACAACAACGTAATGAAAGCTGTAGAGAAGATCACTTCTAAAGAAGGCTTAGGGATGTCCTCGAAGCGAATTACCATTTCTACTTCCGGGGTTCCAAAAATGATCAAGAAATTAGCCGATGATGACACTAAAGTTAAACTTGCCGTTTCGCTACACTCCGCTATAGATGAAATTAGAACCACCATCATGCCTTTTAATGCAACATTTCCGTTAGCTGATCTTAAGGAAGCTCTGGAATATTGGTATTTAAAGACTAAAAGCAGGATCACTTATGAGTATATTGTTTGGGAAGGAATAAACGATACCCTTAAAGATGCTGAAGCTTTGGTGCAATTCTGTAAATATGTGCCTTGTAAGGTCAATTTAATAGAATATAACCCAATAGACGATGGTATTTTTCAGCAAGCTTCTTCTGAAGCTACCCATATGTATGAATCTATGTTGGAAAGAAATGGAATTACAGTAACTGTAAGAAGATCCAGAGGAAAAGATATAGATGCCGCTTGTGGACAATTGGCGAATAAATCTTCATAAAAGTATAAAAACCTGAACCATAATCTTTAGCTATCTTTGATTCAGAATGAAGGTGATCTCTCAAATAAAATTACCGGTTGAAAAAGAAATGGAACTTTTTGAAAAGAAGTTCTTCGAGTCCATGTCTTCTAAAGTGGCGCTCTTAAATAGGATCACTCACTATATAGTAAATAGAAAAGGGAAGCAAATGCGCCCCATGTTCGTTTTCTTGGTTGCCAAAATGGTTTCTGAAGGGCAGGTTAACGAACGCACTTATCGCGGTGCCGCGGTGATAGAACTTATCCACACCGCAACTTTGGTTCATGATGATGTTGTAGACGATTCTAATAGAAGAAGAGGTTTCTTTAGTATAAATGCACTTTGGAAAAATAAGATTGCCGTACTGGTTGGTGATTATTTGCTCTCTAAAGGTTTATTGCTTTCCATAGATAATAACGATTTTGATCTGCTGAAGATTATTTCTATTGCAGTGAAAGAAATGAGTGAAGGCGAATTGCTTCAAATAGAAAAAGCTAGAAGTTTAGATATAACTGAAGCTGTTTATTATGACATCATTCGGCAGAAAACCGCAACCTTAATTGCGGCTTGTTGTAGTTTGGGTGCAGCTTCGGTTAAACCAGAATCCTTGGAAATTTCCAAAATGCGAAGATTTGGAGAGCTTATTGGGATGGCATTTCAAATAAAAGATGATCTTTTCGATTATGGGGAAGAACAAATAGGGAAACCTACGGGGATCGATATTAAAGAGCAAAAAATGACCTTGCCATTGATCTATGTGCTTAACAATTCTACTTCAAAAGAGAAAAAATGGATCATCAACTCTATTAAGAATCATAACAAGGATAAAAAACGCGTAAAAGAAGTGATCGCTCTCGTAAAAGCCAACGGCGGATTGGATTATGCTGTTACCAAAATGAAAGAATATCAAAAAGAGGCACTTTCTATCTTGAACGATTATCCATCTTCAACTTATAAAGATTCACTTATCTTAATGGTGAACTACGTGATAGAGCGTAAGAAGTAATTTCTTAAGTAAACAATAAACAATTAGCAATAAACAATTTTGTATTAGCAATTGAAGCAAGTGTCATTCAGATCGCAATGAAAAAAAATGAAGAATCTCAACGTAGTACCAGATAATCATTAAGAAAGAGATCCTTCCTTCGTCAGGATGACAAGCAAGGACTTTAATGTCATGTCGAGCGTCCCGATAGCTAACTGGATCGAGGTGTCATTATTTTAGGCTCATTGTTCTGTAATGAAGTCAATATTTCCCACCTATAATCCCATTTTTCAAACTTTCTTTAAAAAAAAATAAATACTCAGGCAACCTTTTGTAATTTTCTTGCGTCTATATAAATAGATGGGTTAAACTCTTAGTTAGAGTCTCAAGTAATTGAATAAGCTTAGTGAAAGTAATACCTCTTTTTAAAAACGAAAAGCAATTAATTGCAAGAGCTGCGAAAAACCATCGCGATGCCCAACAGCATCTTTATGAAAAACATTCTGGCAAGATGTTAAGTGTTTGCAGAATGTATGTCAAAGATCTCCAACATGCGGAAGATGTAATGTTAACCGGATTTTTTAAGGTGTTCACACATTTAAAAGATTTTAAACATGAAGGTAGTTTTGAGGGTTGGGTGAGAAGGATCATGATACGAGAATCTATTTCTTTTCTTCGGAAAAAAAATGAGTTGGAGTTTCAGGAAGAAATGGAATCTGTGAAAAGTGAAGGATTCGATACTATTCAGGCTGAAATTGATGTAGATCACATTCAGCGTTTAATAGATGAGTTGCCTGAGGGTTACAAAGCGGTTTTTGTGCTCTATGCAGTAGAAGGATATAAGCACACAGAAATTGCAGAATTACTTAAAATAACGGTTGGGACTTCAAAATCTCAGTTGTTTAAAGCGAAAAAAATGTTACAAGAACAATTAGAACTTAAAAACACTTCAAGTTATGGAAACTGAAAGATTTGAAGGTAAAATAAAAAGGGAGTTGCGGGATCGGGAGATCACTCCATCTGCAGGAAGCTGGGATAAACTAAGCGCGAAATTAGATGCAACTGAGGAAAAGAAAAAACCATTCGTTTTATGGATGGGAATTGCTGCAAGTATAATTGGAGGGATCTTGATATTAAGTCTGGTGTTTAATAATTTAATTCCTTTAGATTCACCAGAAATTGTAGATGTGCCCAAAAATGAAATAAAACTTGAGAAAACTCAGGTGGAAAATTCTGAAGAGATATTTATTCCAACTAAGACAGAAGTTAAGCAAGTTGCAACAGCAGAAGTTGAGGAAGTTGAAAAGAATCAAAGTACTCCAAGAACAAAAGGAAATGTAATAAAAAAGATTGAGTCATCACAAAGTAACAGAGATGCGAGAGCAGTGATCGATAATACGAATTTGATAAAAGAGCAAACTTTAATAACTCCAACTGTGGTTACCAGCGATAAAATATTGGATGCAAAATTGAACGACGCAGTGGCAAATGTACTCTCACAAACCAAAAACGGACAAATAGTTACAGATGCTGAGGTTAATGAGTTGCTTGCGGAAGCTGCTGCTAAAATTAGCCAGGAGCGTTACAAATCAGATTTTGCGGTGGGGAAGGTTGATCCACAGGATCTCCTGCAAGATGTAGAATTTGAAATGGACAAGTCCTTTCGCGACAAGATCTTTGATATGCTAAAAGAGGGGTACTCTAAAGCGAAGACCGCTGTTGCTAACAGGAATTATTAATCAGGATAGAATTAGCCATTATATCGTCACACCGATCGGAAGGTCAAATTTAATTATTCATCAATCAGGTCCAATAAGCCACCTCTTCAAAAGAGGAGGTAGGCAGAGGACATTTTAAAACCAACATCATCATGAAAACAATTATCATCACTCTTAGTCTTATTTTATTCAGTCTTGCCATGCAAGAAATGCAAGCACAAAATGATAGTATACAGTCTAGTACGAAAGATTCACAAATAATTAAAAGTGAATTTTTGGAAAAACAAAGAGAAAAGATATTAGAAGAAGAGAAAGGAGAACTCAAAAATAAATTGGAAAGAATTCAAATGCGGCTAGACAATAAGTTTATTACACAAGAGGAAGCTGATAAACTAAAGAAAGAAGCAGCTGAAAAGCATGCCTTAAATATTGAAAATCGAATCGCAATATTAGAAAATAGGACGGCTCTTGATGAGAGAAATGGTGCAGCGTATCGTAGTTCTATCGAACTCCTTGGAAATGGGAAGATCGTAAATTTAAGTGTGAATTATGGTGATGAAAAGAAACGTGTTTACGACAAAAGAACCACCAGCGATCTAGTTCTTGCTGCAGGTTTCAACAATGTGATCTCTGATGAGAATTCTCTAGATAATTCAGATTTTAAAATTGGTGGAAGTCGGTTTTTTGAGATTGGATGGGCATGGAAAACAAGAGTTTTTCAAAACACCAATTGGATGCGCGTTAAATATGGAGTTTCCTTTCAGTTCAACGGATTGAAACCTACAGATAATAGATATTTTGTCGAGAAAGGAGATCTAACTCAGTTAGAAGAATTTGAATATGATCTAGACAAATCAAAGTTTAGATCGGATAATTTAGTATTCCCTTTGCATTTTGAATTTGGTCCTTCTAAAAAGACTGAAGGAGCAGATTACTTAAGATATAGTACAAAAAGTCAGTTTAAAATAGGGGTTGGTGGTTATGCTGGATTCAATATAGGAGAACGCCAAAAATTGAAATACACGGTAGATGGAGATAAAAAGAAAGATAAGTTAAAAGGAGACTATAATACAAACGATTTTGTCTATGGCTTAAGTAGTTACGTAAGTCTTGGTGGTACTGCCTTGTATGTGAAATATGACCTTAATCCACTATTTAAAGATCCAAATTTGGAGATGAGGAATATCTCTTTAGGACTACGTTTTGATATAGATTAAATACAATCTGCTAAGTTGTGAAAGAGGATGGTTTTCTCTTATTAGAAAAGATCCTCTTTTTTGTTTTTAGAACTGAGTTTATTGCAGCGGATACTTTTTGGCTTCTTCAAAATTTCCTGATTTTATTGTTACATTTGAGTCAGCTTACAAATCCTATATTCACAATAACTTTTGATCTCAAAAAACTCCATAGACCTTGTATTTGAAACCGCCCGTGTAGAGGAAGTTTTAGGCGATTTTGTTCAGTTAAAGAAATCTGGGAGTAATTTTAAGGGGTTGAGTCCTTTCACAGACGAACGTTCACCTAGTTTTATGGTTTCTCCGGTAAAGCAGATCTGGAAAGATTTCTCCAGCGGAAAAGGAGGAAATGTAGTGGCATTCTTAATGGAGCACGAGCATTTCACATATCCCGAAGCTATAAAATATCTTGCCAAGAAATATAATATAGAAATTGAGGAAACTGAGCAGACAGACGAGCAGAAACAGCTTTTGGACGAACGTGAAAGTATGTATCTGGTTTCAGAATTTGCAAGTGCCTATTTTCAGAATACCATGCTAAAAACCGAACAAGGAAAAGCAATTGGATTAAGTTATTTTAAGGAACGTGGTTTTACAGACGAGACCATTAAAGAATTTGGTTTAGGATATTGCTTGGATGAATGGGATTCGTTTACTTCTGAAGCTATTCGTAAAGGTTACAAACTTGATTATTTAGAAAAAACAGGACTAAGCATTGTAAAAGGCGAAAAGCAATTCGACAGATTTAAAGGAAGAGTGATGTTCCCAATCCAATCCATGTCTGGAAGAGTTTTGGGCTTTGGAGGAAGAATACTTACAAACGATAAAAAAGCTGCTAAATATTTAAATTCACCGGAAAGCGATATTTATCATAAGAGTAAAGTGCTTTATGGCATCTATCATGCAAAACAATTCATTGCAAAAGAAGATAACTGTTATTTGGTGGAAGGCTATACAGATGTAATTCAATTTCATCAAAGCGGAATTACAAATACGGTTTCCTCTTCGGGAACTGCACTTACTTCAGAGCAAATCAGGCTTATAAATAGGCTTACCAAGAATATCACGGTGCTTTTTGATGGAGATGCAGCAGGAATGAGGGCTTCTATTAGAGGGATAGATCTTATTCTGGAGCAGGGAATGAATGTGAAGGTGGTGGTGTTTCCTGATGGAGAAGACCCAGATAGTTTTGCAAAGAAGAATTCTCAATCTGAATTGGAGGAATATCTTGAAGAAAATTCAAAAGATTTTATCGAATTTAAAGCTTCGCTATTATATCAGGATGCTAAGAATGATCCTGTAAAACGAGCCAATCTAATTCATGATATGGTATCAAGCATTGCTAAGATCCCAAATCAAATTCAGCAAGAAGTATATATACAGGAGTGCTCCAGAATTATGGATATTTCTGAAGAAGTCTTGTTTTCTACCTTATCACAGATGATGGCTAAGGAAGGTAAAACTGCTCCCCAAAATAAGGGAAAAAGCAAGTCTTTTGAAGTAATTAAAGAATCAACATCTCCACAAACCAAGGTGGATGAGCTTTTTGAGTTGGAAAGAAAGATCATTAGTTTATTGCTGCTTTATGGAACGGTGGAGGAGGAGTTTGAAGATCTTGTTTGGAAAGAAAATGCTCAAGGAGAATTAGTTTTAGAACCAGAGTTGCAAAAAGCAAAGGTTTTTGAAAAGATTTATTTAGATCTTCAGGAAGATGAGGTAGCATTTACCAACGAACTTTTTAAGGAATTGTACGGATTAGTGATTACAAAGTTGAATGCTGAAGGCAAATTAAGTTTGGATACTTTTGTGAATGAGCTCGATTCTAAATTATCTGGTGAAGTTACTACAATCTTGATGGAAGAGGAGCAGTATATCCTCCATGATTGGGAACGTATGGATATTATGGTGAAACAAAAAGATGCCAGCATTGCTAGATTGGTAAATGAAACCATTCTTGCACTTAGGCGCTTTCTAATTACAAGAAAGATCGATGAATTATCAAAAGAAATTAAAGAAGCCGCGCCTTCTGAAGATGGAGCTTCTAGTTCTTTAGAAGATATTGTAGATTATCTCTCCTTAAAAAAGATCCTTTCCAATAAATTGAATCGTGTTATGTAATTCGAAGTTGCAGTAACCTGGATTGATTGATTAGATCGGCTAGGTTATCTACTTTAAGTTTCTTTAAAAGCCTGGTTTTATAAGTGCTTACCGTTTTTTCATTGATATCTAAAGCTTCAGCGATATCTTTATTTCGCTTCCCGTTAGAAAGTAAATTAAGTACTTCGGTTTCTCTGGTAGATAATTTTTTGAATTTAGCAATAAGCCCATTTCCATTGGTAGCACCAGAATTTATCTTATCTGTAATATTCTTATTTAAATAAATCCCTCCACGAGTCACTTGATGTATTGCAGTTTGAAGATTTTCTGTTGAAGCCGTTTTAGATAAATAACCTGATGCTCCAGCTTTAATGGCGCTCAAAGCGTACATTTCTTCTGGATGACAGCTAAATACCAATATTTTAATACCAGGAAAATCTGTTTTAATGGTACGCAACGCGGTGATCCCATTAATTTCTGGAAGATCTATTTCTATTATTAGAACATCTGGAGAATGTATTCTTAAGGATTTGAAAAGTTCATTTCCATTGGTAACATTACCCATTACATTAAGTTCTGGTTGATCTAAAAGCAAAGATTTGATGCCCTCGTGGGTAATTGGATGATGGTCTGCAATTAAGATTGTACTCATAAATATTAATTAGCACTAAATTACAGCAGCAGGGTTTGCATCTTAGTAGTTAGGTATAATATTTAAAATTAGCAGATTAATTATTCAATTGTTGAAGCAGTGCCAATTATTCGATAAAAGCACTAATTTTTCAGATTAAAAGGTATTTCACAAACGGGAATTGGTTTCATTTTATGTTGATTTGCAGAATTTAATCGCTTAAAAATTTTAAACACCTCATTTTCCCTTCCCGAATAATCTTCAGCATTCATTCCTAATCGGTCCATTTCCATCGCCCATTCCAACTCGTCGTAACTCGCTCCAATCTGGTCTTCATCGCTTCGCCTGTCTCCAAATAATCCATCAGTTGGAGCAGCATTCAAAATTTCATCACTTATTTTCAGGTATCTTCCAATTTCATAAACCTCACTTTTCATTAGATCAGCAATAGGACTCAGGTCTACACCACCATCTCCGTACTTGGTGTAAAATCCTACACCAAAATCTTCCACTTTATTCCCTGTCCCGGCAACTAAGTAGTTGTGCAAACCTGCAAAATAATATAAGCTTGTCATCCTTAATCGTGCGCGGGTATTAGCTAAAGCTAATTCTATATTCTTATTTTCCTGAACAAAGGGAACAACCATATTAAACTGCTCAAAAACCGGTGTTAAATCTACCTCTACATTAGTAACATTTGCAAATTGTTCCTTAAGAAAACTTATATGATGTTGCCCTCTACTAATTTGAGATAAGGCTTGATGGATAGGCATTTCTACACACAAAGTTCGCAAACCGGTACGAGCGCAAAGCGCAGAGGTTACTGCAGAATCAATTCCACCACTAATTCCAACAGTAAATCCACTCATGTTTGCGGCAGTTGCATAATCTTTTAACCAATCTACAATGTGATTTACTACCTTTTCAGTATGCATAATTTTGGGTGTTTAAATTTCTAAGTAATACCTTTGCAAGCAAATTTAGCAAGTTTATATAATTAATAAAAACCGCCTGCGTTAAAGGCTTCACAATAATAGTACATGTTCAGATTATTAGTTGCCCTATTTTTGGTTTTAATTACTGTTTCATGCGATTCTAATTCTAGATTGGAGCAGGAGATAGAAAAAATTCCTATAGATCTTAAAGTGACTCGTTTCGATAAGAAATTTGCGGAGGCAACCCCAGAAACTTTGCCTGCATTAAAAACCGAATTCCCTTATTTGTTTCCGGAAGCATTTACAGATAGCATGTGGGTTGCAAAGATAAATGATAGCATACAACAAGAGATAAATGTGGAGGTGAAAAAAGCATTTCCAGATTTTACTGCGGAAGGAGATGGATTGCTTAGTCTTTTTCAGCATACCAAATATTATTTTCCATCATTTAAAACACCACAGATAATCACTATTACTTCTGAAGTTGATTATAGAAATAAGGTGCTTTTAGCTACAGATTATCTTTTTATTTCATTAGATACCTATTTAGGAAAGGAACATCCTTTTTATATGGGCTTACAGGAGTATTTAAAACAGAACTTTGAAAAAGACCAGATCTTGCCCGATGTTGCAGAAGAAATTGCAAAAGTATATGTGCCGAGACCTGAAGTGAAAACATTTTTAGCGCATATGCTGTATTATGGGAAATTGTTATACTTAAAAGATTTACTGTTGCCAAAGGTGGAAGATTATAATAAGATTGGTTATACTCAAGATGAATTGGACTGGGCGGCAGCTAATGAAGAGCAGGTTTGGAGGTATTTTGTAGAACGAGAGCTTATTTTCGATTCAGATACAGATCTTTATTCGAGGTTCTTATATCCAGCACCATTTTCTAAATTTTATTTGGAGTTGGATGCAGAATCTCCGGCAAGATTGGGGCAATATATAGGTTGGCGAATAATACGTCAATATATGGAGAAGAATGATATTAGTGTGAAGGATATGATAGCAACAGATGCAGAAACTATATTTAATAAAGCAAATTATAAACCTAAGAAGTAATGGCAGAATTTAAAAAATCTGAGATCAATATTGAAGTGATATTGGATGAGAATAAAGTTCCAGAAGAATTATACTGGAGCGCAGAAGATGGAGCGATCTATAAGGAAGAAGCAAAAGCGATGATGCTTTCTATGTGGGATGCAAAGAAGCAAGAAACTTTAAGAATAGATCTTTGGACCAAAGATATGCCTGTAGACGAGATGAAGAAATTCTTTCACCAGACTTTAGTGGCTATGAGTGACACCTTCAACAGAGCGACCGAAGACGAAAAAATGACCGCTACAATGAAAGACTTTTGCGATTATTTTGCCGAAAAATTGGAGTTGAAGCAGTAGTGCTATTTAGGTGAAATTGAGATGGGATAAATTAGTTATCCAATTTTGCTAAACTTCCACAAACTTTCACAAACTATTATTGACGTAATTCTAAGAATCTGGAATGCACTCCCTTTGGTCGGTAATGATTTGTTCAATATTTGAGATTGTTCATTTTTTTGCGTGTCCAAAAAAACGAACCAAAAAAAAGACACTTTTTTGTAGGTGTTTCTAATTATGCTCCCGCATAATTAAAACCGTACTTCCACGGCTAAATTTTCTCCGAGGCTTCGAAAATTTTACGCCGTGGAAGCACTACACTTGCAAAAAAGAAGTTCTTAAGAAGATAAATCTACTAGGAACTATCATGCGTGAATTACCTACGCTAGATAAATTTTTTATCACAGGTCTCAGTATGACAAAGCAGAAAAATGTCATTTTAAATCCTTCAGCTTCGCTAAGGATATACTAAAGTAAAGAAATCTCAGTGGAACAGAATATCTTCATTAAGAGATCCCTCCTGCCGTCGAGATGACAGTGTAATCCTAAATCCTGTTCCGAAAACGTGGGGATATTACACAATCTCAAGTTGCTTAATTCAATATAAAAAACCCCCACTATTTTAAATAGTAGGGGCTTTTTTTAATATTTAGAAGTTTTCTAACCGTTCATGGAGATCAAAAATTCTTCATTATTTTTCGTTTTCTTGAAACGTTCATTTATGAATTCCATAGCTTCTACAGGGTTCATATCTGCAAGATACTTTCTCATTACCCACATGCGCTGTAAGGTGTTTTCATCTAATAAAAGATCGTCTCTACGTGTGCTTGAAGAAGTGAGATCTATAGCTGGGAATATTCTTCTGTTTGCTATTTTTCTATCCAATTGAAGTTCCATGTTACCAGTTCCTTTAAATTCTTCAAAGATAACTTCGTCCATTTTAGAACCAGTATCTGTTAATGCAGTAGCGATAATAGAAAGGGAACCTCCGTTTTCTATATTTCTTGCTGCACCAAAGAAACGTTTTGGTTTGTGTAATGCATTTGCATCTACACCACCACTCAACACTTTACCACTGGCAGGTTGAACTGTGTTATAAGCTCTTGCCAAACGCGTTATAGAATCTAGAAGAATTACTACATCGTGACCACATTCTACCATTCTTTTTGCTTTTTCTAATACAATGTTTGCAACACGAACGTGCTCATGTGCTTCTCTATCGAAAGTAGAAGCAACAACTTCACCTTTTACATTACGTTGCATATCTGTAACTTCTTCTGGACGTTCGTCTATTAGAAGGATTATCTGATATACTTCAGGATGATTGGCAGCAATAGCATTTGCCAGGTCCTTTAATAACATTGTTTTTCCAGTTTTAGGCTGGGAAACTATCATTCCACGTTGTCCTTTTCCAATTGGAGAGAACAGATCTATGATACGTGTAGAAATTGTGCTTTGTCTTTCAGCTAAATTGAATTTCTCTTTTGGAAATAACGGCGTTAAATGCTCGAAAGAAATACGATCTCTAACCACCTGTGGATCTAAACCATTGATTTTACTGATCTTAATAAGTGGGAAATATTTCTCTCCTTCTTTTGGAGGTCTAATTTGCCCAAGAACAGTATCTCCGGTCTTTAATCCGAATAATCTAATTTGAGATTGAGATACATAAATATCATCTGGAGAAGAAAGGTAGTTATAGTCAGAAGATCTTAGGAAACCGTAGTTATCCTGCATGATATCCAAAACTCCTTCACTTTCTATAATTGCATCAAATTCGTAATCCGGTTCGCGATATCTATTTCTATTATCGCGATTTCCGTTATTCTTTAGGTTGCTGTCTCTGTTTCCGTCAGATCTATTTCCATCAGATTTATTGTTTCTGTTGTCTCTAGAATCTCTAGTGTCTTTTCTCGGCTCTCTTGGACTGCGAGAATTATCTTTGCTTTGGTTATCATCCTTTTTTACAGGCTGATTTTTATGAACAGGTCGCTTTGGAGCATCTCCTGATTTTTCCTGCCTCGGTTTTCTATCTGAAGAACGATCTTTAGAAGACTCTCTAGTATCTCTGGTATCTTTATTAGATTCCGTAGATTTCTCAGGCGATTCCGAAGAAGATTTTACTTCTGTATTTTTAGGGCTTGGTTTTGGATTCATTTTTCTTGCAGGTTTACGCTCTGCGCCAACTTTGCTTTCGGTACTTGCTTCCGGTTTGGACTTATCCTCTGGTTTAGAAGTACTTTCATCTTTTAGAACCTCTTTCACTTTAGCTGGATTTGCAGCTTGGTAATCCAGAATTTGGTAAACCAAGTCAAGCTTTTTAAGTGTTTTATATTTAGGAACTTTCAATGTATTGGCAATATCTTGAAGCTCGGGAAGCTTCTTAGCTTTTAAATCTGAAATTTCAAACATGAATAAGATTGTGTTTGTTTATTGTAAACTTCTCGAGGAAGAATCGAAAAAAATTTTTGGGGACTTAAGTAACCTAAATTGAATTGGTTACAAATTCTTACTGCAATAATACAACTTTATTTTAAATTTTTGAATATGCTATATAAAAAGAAACACTTATTTTTACCGGGATAATCCAAGTATTAGCTATGTTACAACGCATTCAAACTATTTATTTATTTATTGCAGCCTTGATAAGTGGTGTTCTAATATTTTTTGTTTCTTTGTGGAGCAATAATGCGGGAGAATCCGTTTTTGTTGAAGATGTTTTAATAGCCTTGGGCTTATTCTTAAGTTCGGCAGCTCTTTCACTTATTAGCATATTTTTATTTAAAAACAGAAAGCTTCAATTTGTATTGGGGCGAATCAATATACTTATAAACTTTTTTTTGCTAGGAGTTTTTGTTTATTGGTCTCTAACTGTACCTGGAGAGATGGAAATCTCTGAGAAGGGTATTGGGATGTTTGTTCCTGTTCTTTCTATCGTTTTTATAGTTTTGGCCAATAAAGCCATCAAAAAGGATGAGGATCTCGTAAAATCTGTAGACCGATTGCGATAAACCTATTATCTTAGTGTTATTAGTGCGTAGAAAACCCGAAGTGAAAGCTTCGGGTTTTTTTATTCCCACAAGTGGGCTTATTAATTAAAAAAATATCTTCTGATCTCCGAAGTATATCTTAATCGAATTCGATTATTTTTTACCTCAGCTCTAATTTCAAGTTAATTAGCTTTCCAATTCTATCACTTCCAGATCCAGGATTTTTTTTCCTTCTACCTTAAAGCGAAGCATAGTTCGCTTTTTATGAAACCCATATTTCCCTGCGGCACCCGGATTCATGTGTAGTAGTTGTAAAGATTTGTCGTTCATTACTTTTAATATGTGTGAATGCCCACAGATAAATAATTTTGGAGGATCTTTTTTTATATCTACTTTAATTGCCGGAGAATATTTTCCGGGATAGCCGCCAATATGAGTGATCCATACATCTAATTCTTCGCACAAAAATCGATTGTTTAAAGGAAATTCTTTTCGAATCTCATGATCATCTATATTTCCATAAACTGCTCTTAAAGGTTTAAGCTTATTTATCGCATCGGTCACTTTTAGATCTCCAATATCTCCTGCATGCCATACTTCATCTGCTTCACTTACATAATGAAGTATCCTTTCGTCTATATGACTATGGGTATCGCTTAATAATAAAATTTTTTTCAAACTGAAATCGCTATTTTTTGGTTTTTCTGAAAACTGATTAATGAACCCTTAATGAGTTACGAAGTTTGCCGTATCTTTGCAGGCAATCACGTAAAAGTATCAATTTAGATTGAGATATTTTATAGAACTGGCGTATAATGGAAGAGCATATCATGGTTGGCAATATCAGCCGAATGCTATTTCTATACAAGAAACTTTAGAAAAAGTACTCTTTACAGCATTGCAAGTGGAAACACCTGTAGTAGGAGCTGGCAGGACTGATGCCGGGGTACATGCAAGAAATTATTACGCTCATTTTGACGGGATAGCGATAAAAAATAAAGAGAAGTTTCTTTATAAATTAAATACATTACTGCCAGATGATATTGCAGTGTATGCTCTTATTGAAGTAGACGACGAAGCACATGCAAGATTTAATGCAAGCAGTAGAAGTTACGAGTATCATGTTATTCAGAAAAAAGATCCGTTTCGTTTTGAAACTGCTCATTTTGTAAAAAATGATCTGGATCTGGAAAAGATGAATTTTGCGGCTTCAATATTATTGGAGTATATAGATTTTAAATGCTTTTCTAAATCTAAAACCGATGTTCACACCTATAACTGTGCTATTAAATATGCACAATGGGAGATAGAAGGGGATATTTTAGTATTTAAAATAACAGCAGATAGATTCTTGAGAAACATGGTGAGGGCTATTGTAGGTACTTTATTGGAAATAGGTTTACACAAGGTACCTATAACTAAAATGCATGAAATATTAAAAAGCAGAGATAGGCAAGAGGCAGGAACATCGGTTCCAGCAAAGGCTTTATTTCTAACTAAAATTGAATATCCAACATCTATTTTAAATAAATAAATGGCATCACAATCCGGAAATGCATTTGATTTTAGCCTCTTTAAAAGGCTAATAAAATATACCAACCCTTATAAATGGACTTTCTATTTTGTGGCTCTTGCTGCAATATTATTATCCCTTTTTGCAGTTTTAAGACCTTATTTATTGCAGATAACAATAGACGAGTCTATCCTGCCTAAGGATAATGATAATCTTGTTTTCTATGTTAGTATGATGATGGTGGTGCTTTTTCTGGAAGTTATCTTTCAGTTTTGCTTCATTTATTTTGCTAACTGGTTAGGGCAGGAAGTAGTGCGAGATCTCCGGGTGAGCCTTTTTAAACATATGCTTCAGTTTAAAATGAAGTATTACGATAAATCTGCAGTAGGCAGGCTTGTTACCAGAGCAGTAAGTGATATAGAAACTATTGCAAGTATATTTAGTGAAGGGCTTTTCATGATAGCCAGCGATCTGCTCAAAATGTTAGTGGTTCTAGGATTCATGTTCTTTAACAGCTGGCAACTTACCTTATTGGTGCTAACCGTATTACCATTTATCTTATACGCAACACGGGTATTTCAGAAGAAGATGAAAATAGCTTTTGAAGATGTAAGGAACCAAGTTGCAAATTTGAACACCTTTGTTCAGGAGAGAATTACCGGAATGAAGATCGTTCAGTTGTTCACCAGAGAAAATGTGGAATATGAAAATTTTAGAGAGATCAACCAGAAACACAAAAGCGCCTGGGTAAAGACTGTTTGGTACAACTCCATTTTCTTCCCAATTGCCGAGATGTCTACCTCGATTACAATTGGTTTGATTGTTTGGTATGGTGGATTACGAGTGGTAGAAAGCGATACGCTTAGTTTAGGAATCATCATTATGTTTATCGAACTGTCTCAAATGTTATTCAGACCACTTCGTCAGATCGCAGATAAATTCAATACGCTGCAAATGGGTATGGTTGCGGCTAATAGGATCTTTGGAATTTTAGATACAGATTCTGTGATTCAAGACACTGGAGAAAAAGAAATCACGAGTTTAACAGGTGAAATTGAATTTGAAAATGTTCGTTTTAGTTATAATGAAGCAGAAGAAGTTTTAAAAGGTGTTTCTTTTAGGGCAGAACCTGGCGAAACTATTGCAATTGTTGGTGCAACCGGAGCAGGAAAATCTACAGTCATCAATCTTTTAAATAGATTCTATGAAATTGATGGTGGAAAAATAATGGTTGATGGAATAGATATCAAAGACATTACTTTAAAATCTTTGCGATCTGAAATTGCAGTAGTATTGCAAAATGTGTTCTTATTCGCAGATACTATTTTAAATAATATAAGCCTTCATAACCCGAAAGTGACTGAGGAAGATGTTATAAAAGCAGCCAAAGAAATTGGAATACATGATTTTATAAGTTCTTTGCCAAATGGCTATCATTATAATGTAAAAGAACGTGGAGTGATGCTTTCCTCCGGACAGCGCCAGTTGATCTCGTTTTTGAGAGCTTATGTAAGCAATCCAAGTGTTTTGGTGTTGGATGAAGCAACATCTTCGGTAGATTCATATAGTGAGCAATTGATACAAGATGCTACAGATAAGATCACTGCGAATAGAACTTCGATAGTAATTGCTCATAGATTAGCAACCATTAAAAAAGCCGATAGAATTTTAGTTATGGACGCTGGGAAAATTGTAGAGATTGGAACGCATAAGGAATTGCTTCAAGTTGAAAATGGTTTTTATAAGAATTTGTACGAAGTGCAATTCATGGCAGAAGAAGAGACTATTTGAATATTAAGTCAGATCTTCTTTCAGCTTATTCACTAGTTCGTTGGTGTCTTCAAAGATCACAAATTCACCATCTTTTAAATAAGAGATCTGTCCGTTTTCCTCACTTACTACAATTGCCAACGCATCAGTTTTTTCGGTAATTCCCACTGCAGCTCTGTGTCTTAATCCAAACCTTAACGGAATAGATCTGTCATTAGAAACCGGTAAAATTACTCTAGTTGCGGTAATATGGTTTCCTTCTATGATCATGGCGCCATCATGCAATGGCGAATTTTTAAAGAAAACAGATTCGATAATTGGCTGGTTTATTTCAATATTCATAGTATCTCCAGAGATCTTTATAAAATCTAATTTGGTACTTTTTTGAATAACAATAAGGGCTCCCGTATAACTCCTTCCCATATTTTCGCAGGCTTTTACAATGGCATTTAGATTGGTGCTAATTTGCCTATCATCTTTTACAAATTTGAATTGTCTAAAGAATTTTCTGCGCTGCGTGAAATTGGTAGAACCAATCATCAACAAGAATTTTCTGATTTCTTGCTGAAAAACAACAATTAGAGCAAACATTCCTACACCAATGAATTGCCCCAACACACTACTTAAAAGTTCCATTTGAAGCAACTCTGTAAGTTTCCACATTAAATAAACGATCACGATCCCAATAAAAATGTTTACGGCAACCGTTCCTTTTACCAATTTATATAAATAGTATAGCAATATTGCAACAAATACAATGTCTACAATATCCAGAATACGAAGGTTTAAAAATTCCAAATTTTAAGGCTTTGTGTAAAAATAGAAAATTAGATGTAAAGCTGACTCATTAATTTAACTGTTTCCACCGCTTCTTTTACATCGTGCACTCTAAGAATGTTAGCTCCCTTGCTTAAAGCAATAGTATTTAATACCGTTGTTCCATTTAGAGCATCATCTGCAGTTATGTTTAAAGTTGTGTAAATTGTAGATTTTCTGGAAAGTCCCGCCAAAACAGGTACTTTCAAATTTTTGAAAACTTCTAATTTGGAAAGCAATTCAAAATTCTGAGGAATATTCTTAGCGAAACCAAATCCAGGATCTATTATAAGATCTTTTATTCCCAAGGTTCTTGCGGCATTAATTTTTTCTGAAAAATAATAAATTAGATCTTGAGGTAGATTTTGATATTCATTTAGATTTTTCATGGTTTGCGGTGTGCCACGCATGTGCATCATAATATAAGGCACTTGTAATTCTGAAACTATTTGCAGCATTCTCTCATCTAAGTTCCCTGCCGATATATCATTTATTATAGCTGCACCAGCTCCAATAGCTTCGGCTGCAACCTTACTTCTAAAAGTATCTATAGAAATAATTGTTTCTGGAAATTTTATAAGTATCGCCTCAATAGCAGGAAGAATCCTTTGTAATTCTTCAGCTTCTGAAATATCATCTGCTCCGGGACGCGTGCTGTAACCTCCAATATCCAAAAAAGTGGCACCTTGTTTCAGCATAACTTCCGCAGAAGTCAACAGCGTATCTAGATCCATTTTTCTACTTTCAGAATAAAATGAGTCTGGAGTGCTATTTAAGATCCCCATAATTTTGGGCGTGCTTAAATCTACTAGGTTACCTTTGCAATTAATGGTCATGCTACTAATTTATTATTTTCAACTCGAAAGGGAGTGGGTAAATTAACTTTGACTATCTAAATTATTTGCCCGAAATTTACGGAAATTAGAATAGTTCTATGAAGGATACCTCAAAACAATATGACGCGATAGTTAATACCTGCCGCGACCTATTTGTAAATAAAATGAAGGATTACGGTTGTGCATGGCGCATTTTACGATTACCTTCTTTAACCGATCAAATTTTTATAAAAGCACAGCGGATTAGAGGCCTGCAAGAAAATGAGGTGAGAAAAGTAGATGAGGATGAAAAATCGGAATTTATAGGTATCATAAATTATTCTATTATGGCGCTTATTCAGTTAGATCTTGGAGTTGCAAAACAATCTGATCTCTCAATAGACAGTGCTATGGATTTATATGATGAAAAAATTAGCACGACTAAAAATTTAATGGAGAATAAAAATCACGACTATGGGGAAGCTTGGCGTGATATGAGGGTAAGTTCTTTAACCGATCTAATTATTCAGAAACTTTTGCGTGTAAAACAAATTGAAAATAATAAAGGTAAAACCTTAGTGAGTGAAGGGATAGACGCAAATTATCAGGACATGATAAATTATGCAGTTTTTGCGATGATCTTGATGGAAGAAGCCACAAAAAACTAGTAGCATATGAAGATCTTAGTAGGGATTGCCAGAATATTTGTTGGAATACTATTCATTATTTCTGGATTTATTAAGCTGAATGATCCTATTGGTTTTTCATTTAAGCTTCAGGAATATTTTAGCGCAGAGGTCTTAAATTTGGAATTCTTAATTCCTTTTGCGTTGGTTTTTGCTATCGTGCTAGTAGTTTTCGAATTGGTGCTTGGAATTATGTTGATTATAGGTTATCTCCCAAAATTCACTGTTTGGAGTTTGCTTTTAATGATCATATTTTTTACTTTTTTAACCTTTTATTCGGCCTATTTCGATAAAGTAAAGGACTGTGGTTGCTTTGGTGATGCCTTGCCGCTTACTCCATGGCAGTCTTTTTACAAAGATGCGGTGCTATTGGCATTGATCCTACTTCTGTTTTTTAAACGAAAATTGATCACTCCATTATTTAACCCAGTTTCGCATAGATGGATCATTTTTCTAGCTTTTATGCTTTGTTTTTTATTCGCCTATTATGTGCTAATGCATTTACCATTGATAGATTTTAGAGCTTATAAGATCGGTAATAATTTATTGGAGGAAATGAATGTGCCTGAAGATGCTGAAAAGGCAACTTATGAATATCAGTGGAAATTTAGTGAGAATGGAGAAGATGTGATTATAAAAAATTCAGGAGCTTATCCTCAGGTTGAAGGAAAATTTATTGGAGTGGAAACCAGACTTATTTCTGAAGGTTTTAAACCTAGGATCCCAGATTTTTCCATTTATAATAATGGAGAGAATATTGCCCAAGAAATTTTGAACAATGATAAGTTATTAATAATCGTAGCTTATGATCTTCATAAAACAGAAAAAGAAGGATATAAATCTATAAAGGAACTTACAGATAATGCGTTAAAGATGGGGTATAAAGTAGTTGGATTAACTGCTTCCGGTGACGATCTAAAGAAAAGTATAACAGCTAAATTCGATCTTAAATTTGATTTCTATCAGAGTGATGAAACAGTTTTAAAAACGATAGTTCGCGCAAACCCGGGAATCTTGGTTTTAAATAAAGCCACAGTTACACAGAAAAAACATTGGTTCGATGCATCAGAAATTGAACTTTAATTATATAAAAAGAATATTATGAGAAAAAATATAGTTGCAGGAAATTGGAAGATGAATAATGACTTGGCAGAGACCCAAGAATTAATTGGAGATCTTAAGCTTCAGTTAGTAAAGGAACTTACTGCAGAGGTATATGTAGCTCCTTCATTTGTAAATTTATATAATACGTTTCAATCCTTGAAAGGAACACCAATTAAAGTTGCCGCTCAAAATATGCATTATTCAGATCATGGTGCCTATACAGGTGAAGTTTCAGCAAAAATGTTGCAAAGTGTTGGAGTGCAAACTGTGATATTGGGACATAGTGAGCGAAGAGCGCTTTTTAATGAGACTGATGAATTGTTGGCTAAAAAAGTAGATTCAGCCCTAAAACATGATATGAAGATCATTTTTTGTTTTGGCGAACAACTTAAGGACCGTAAAGCTGAAAATCATTTTGAAGTGGTAAAAGCGCAGTTAGAAAACGGAATATTTCATATCCATAAAGCAGCATGGAAGAATGTTATCTTAGCTTATGAGCCGGTATGGGCAATTGGTACTGGAGAAACAGCTTCGCCAGAACAAGCGCAAGAAATGCATGAATTTATAAGAGGACTGGTTTCAGATAAATTTGGAAAAGAGATCGCCGTAGATGTTTCTATTTTATACGGAGGCAGCGTGAAGCCAGACAATGCTAGAGAGATCTTCGCAAAAGCAGATGTAGACGGTGGACTTATTGGAGGTGCTAGTTTAAAGGCGATCGACTTTTTAACCATTGTAAATTCTTTCGAGTAATGTCTAATTATCTAGAGTTTCAGTTTAAGATTGCTCCACTTCAGCCAGGATCTGAGATCTTAATTGCACAATTGGGATATGCTGGTTTCGAAAGTTTTGTGGAAACTGAAGAGTTTATAAAAGCCTATATTCAGAAGGAAGAGTTTACCGTAGGATTGTTGGAGGACATTCAGATATTAAGTTCGGATGAATTTGAGATCTCTTATACTTCAGAAGAAATTGAACAAGTAAATTGGAACAGCGAATGGGAAAAGAATTTCAATCCAATTATAGTGGCAGATAAATGCTCTGTACGGGCGCCGTTTCATGAGAAGCCAGATACGGAGTATGATATTGTGATAGAGCCTAAAATGTCTTTCGGGACCGGTCATCACGCTACTACACATATGATGTTGCAGCACATTTTAAGAAATGAATGGAACGGGAAAAGGGTGTTGGATATGGGTTGTGGAACTGGTGTGCTTGCAATTTTAGCAGAAATGAAAGGAGCAACCGCGTTGGATGCTATAGATATAGATAATTGGTGTTATTTAAATACCCTAGAAAATGTAGAACGTAATAATTGTACCCATATTAACGTTTACGAAGGGACTGCAGAAATGCTAAAAGATCAGCAATATGATGTGGTGATAGCAAATATCAATAGAAATATTTTATTAGAAGATATTCCTAGATACAGTAAACGTTTAGTTTCTGAAGGAAAAATGTTTCTAAGCGGATTTTATACTGAAGACGTTCCAGCAATTGAAAAAGTTTGTAAGGAGAACGGTTTAATATTTGAAGAAAAATTAGTCGAAGATAATTGGACTGCCGCAAGTTTTATAAAAGAATAATTTGAGGAAATTTGTATCTTTGAGTCTGAATATCAATACATAATAGCTGAAGATGAGTACTAAAGAAGAAGTGCTGGAGCAGAAAAAAACTGTCACCAAGAAGAACAGAGATCATGAGATCGTATTGTTTAATGACGATTATAATACATTCGATCACGTAATTGAAACCCTAATTTATGCCTGTGAACACACTCCAGAACAGGCAGAGCAGTGTTCACTATTAGTTCATTATAAAGGAAAATGCACTGTAAAAACAGGACCCTATAACGATTTGAAACCACGTTGCTCAAAATTGTTAGAAGCCGGATTAAATGCAGAAATAACCGATTAAATGTTAAAAATTAGTTAAGTTTTGGAGTATTTTGTAAGTTAAATTCCGACATAGATTTTATTTTTAATAAGTTTAGTTCATAATAATTGAGAATATCGAAACACCTTTCAATTATTACTAACTAAAACCTACTTATGAAAATTAACAAATTATTTTTATTCCTTGCAGGAGCAGGGATATTATTCACATCTTGTGAAAAAGAAAATTTATCAGTTACTCCAGAGGAAGAAGCTGTAAATATTAATTCTGAAGTGCCAGAAACGGTGCTTCAAAAAATTGCTTCACTACATTTTAATCCAGAAGGAGCAACCATCGGAAAAATTATGCTTCCTGGTGGCGGATTCGAAAAAACATATATTGTTGAGGGAGATATCATATTAAGTGCTGACCAACTTAATAATATGAGTCCTAGTAATATTACAGATAAGCAATACAGAACTAACAATTTGGTTAGCAATAACAGGACTATAAGAGTTATTGGATATACCGGAGGTTCTCAAGCGCTAACTGCTAAACAACGTACCGCTTTACAATATGCTATTAATAATTACAATGCTCTAAATATTGGACTTTCATTCACGTTGACATTCGGAACTAGCTATTCATCTTATGATATCGTTGTTTATCAGACAAAAAATGGACAAGCTGGTGGAGTAGCAGGATTTCCAAGTAATGGTAACCCTTATAAATATGTTCAAATTTATGATGGAATGGAGCAGTATAGTGTAGATACCAATGAGCATGTAATGACGCATGAGATTGGACATACATTAGGAATGCGCCATACAGATTGGTTTAGCCGCCAGAGTTGTGGGCAATCTGGTGAAGCTGCAGGAGCAGATGGTGCTGTGCATATTCCGGGAACTCCAACTGGATTTGATTCTACTTCAATTATGTTAGCTTGTTTCGGTGCTAATGAGGATGGAGAATTCAATGCTAACGACCGTACAGCTATCGAATATTTATATTAAAACCTAACCAAATTAATAAGGTGTTTCAAGATTTGTAAAAATGGGCGTCTCAAACGCCCATTTTTTTTGTTTCAAAAAACCAACTAAATACTTTCTATTATTTAAAATAAAACATATATTTGCACCCGCAAAAAGGCCTCGTGGCGCAACTGAATAGCGCACTTGATTACGGCTCAAGAGGTTGCTGGTTTGAATCCAGCCGAGGTCACTTAATGCAGAAGTCTTCACAGTAGTGGAGACTTTTTCATTTCCGGAAAACCGAGCTTGCTCGAGGTTTTGGAGGAAATAAAAATTCTCAAAGCCTAAAGGGCGTGGAGACTTTCTATTTTCAAATCTCGGCTTTGTCTGGATCATGTAATAATCCAGCGGAGGTCCCTAAAAAATCATAACAATAATTTATTAAGTTTTTCTTTTGGGAATAATTACTCAATTTTATCTTCCATTAAAAATAAAAATGGCATGAGCAGTCACTTTATTTTTCCATTTGTAGAGCTAAATTTATTGATATCCAAATAAGCGATTATTGTTTTGAGATCGTTAGCATCCTCAACAATATTGAATTTGCTATTATAATCGGTGAAAACTGAATCTTTAAACTCCTTTTCAATAGTTACAAAAACATCCTCGTGTTTGGAATCAACTTTAATATTATCCTGAAATAATTTATTGATAATTTCTTTTTTACCTTCAAAAATTTGAAAGAAATAATTATTATTGAAAAGCAAAATGCCTTTATATTGTTAGAATTATTAAAAGATGTAACCTGATCAAAAAGTTGGTTTAGCTTATTCTCATCTAATAAATAACTTGCTTTACTAATATAGCAAATGGTGTTAAACATATATTATTCAAAAAATGAATAATATAACTAAATGTTAAATATACAGGTTTTAAAATGCTTATTTTGAAAAGACTATAATAGTAAAGAATAGCTGTTTTCTATATTTGCTTTATAACTCTCAAAAGCTATATTTGCTTATGACTAGAATTGACCAATTCATTGCAGATTTTGCCTCTTTTGTTTGGGGACTTCCTCTTTTAATTTTACTCATTGGTGGTGGTTGCTACCTTTTATTTATTTCAAAATTTCTTCCTTTCAGATACTTGGGACATTCACTTCAAGTATTAAGAGGTAAATATGACGATCCCAACGATCCGGGAGAAATAAGTCATTTTCAAGCATTATCAACGGCGCTTTCTGCAACTGTTGGAATGGGAAATATAGCAGGAGTTGCTGTGGCAATTGCCATAGGAGGTCCGGGAGCTATTTTTTGGATGTGGGTGAGTGCGATAATTGGGATGGCAACAAAATTCTTCACCAATAGTTTGGCAGTTATGTATCGCGGGAAAGATTCTGAAGGTAATATTCAGGGTGGACCCATGTATTTTATTATGGAAGGACTGGGTAAAAAATGGAAAGCCTTGGCTGTGATGTTTAGTGTGGCTGGATTAGTTGGAGCGCTACCTGTTTTTAATGTGAATCAGTTAACCCAAGCTATCAATTTTATTCTTTTAGAACCAAATGGAGTGGATGTAGGTTTTCAGTCTAATTTAATTATTGGACTTGTGTTAGTCGCAATTACATCTATCGTGATCTTTGGTGGACTTTCAAGAATAAGTAAAACTGTTTCTAAGGTTGTGCCGCTTATGGTGTTACTTTACTTTGTTTCGGTACTTATTATATTGGTAATAAATTCAGATCAGGTGCCTTATTATTTAGGATTAATCTTTACAGATGCTTTTTCGGCAACTAATTTTACAGGAGATTCTTTTTTAGGAGGTGCTTTAGGGGGCTTAATTATATTAGGTATTCGTAGAGGTGCTTTTTCTAATGAAGCTGGTATTGGTACCGCACCAATGGCACATGGAGCAGCAAAGACTAGTGAGCCAATAAGAGAAGGATTGGTAGCAATGTTAGGTCCAGCAATAGATACTTTGGTAGTATGTACACTTACCGCTTTGGCTATTTTAGTGACCGGAGTTTGGCAAACCTCAGATCATAATGGAGTTAGTTTAACTGCTGCCGCTTTTAATAAGGCTATGCCTGTTTATGGGAATTATGTTCTGCTGGTATGTATTGCATTTTTCAGTATTTCATCCCTGTTCTCCTATTCTTACTACGGAACAAAATGCCTATCATTTTTGATGGGAGCAGATAAAAAGCATTATTATAACTATTTCTATATAATCAGTATATTAATGGGTGCTACTACAACTTTGAGTATGATGATCAATCTTATTGATGGATTTTTTGCTTTAATGGCAATACCAACGATGATCTCCACACTTATTATGGCTCCGCGAGTGGTCAAGGAAGCTAAGAAATATTTTGCTAAGATGAGGCATCAGAAACTTGCTGAAGTAAATAAATAAGAGAATAATTTTATCTATAGATTTCTCGACTCCGCTCGAAATGACATATTTAAATATTGTCACCTCGGGAGGAGTCGAGAGTTTAGACTAAAAGTTTATTTCTCCAACAAAGTTTCATTGAAAAGGTTCAGGATCCTTTTATATTCATCTGTCCAGCTGCTAGGCTCCACAAATCCGTGGCTTTCTACTGGATATAAAGCCATTTCCCAATTGTCTTTTTTCAACTCGATCAAGCGTTGTGATAGTCGCACTACATCTTGAAAATGAACGTTGGTGTCCACCATTCCATGGGCAATAAGTAAATTTCCTTCTAGGCCTTCAGCAAAATAGATAGGAGAGGAGCGTCTGTATGCAATTGGGTCTTCAGAAGGAGTGTTCAAAATATTTGCGGTATATCCATCATTATAATGAGCCCAATCTGTAACCGATCTTAATGCAGCACCAGATTTAAAAGTATCACTTTCATTAAACATTGCCATAAGCGTGATAAATCCACCATAACTTCCTCCATAAAGTCCAATATTGTCCTTATCAATTCCGTGTTGTTCTACTAAATATTTTGCACCATCTACTTGATCTGAAAGGTCTTTACCTCCCATATGTCTGTAAATAGCCGTTCTCCAATCTCTTCCATAACCGGCGCTCCCTCTATAATCGATATCTAAAACGGTATAACCCAGATCGGTTAGAAGATTATGAAACATGTATTCTCTATAATAGGAAGACCACCATTTATGTACATTTTGCAAATAACCTGCTCCATGAACAAATATAATTGCAGCTCCATTTTTGGCCGATGCTTCGGGAGAATAGATCCTTGCTGGAACCATCGTGCCATCTTCAGCTTTAAAATTTACGATTTCGGGAGCTCTCCAATTATAATTCCTGAATTCTGAAGATTGCCCGGAAGTAAGAGCCGAAGCAGTGGCATTTGCATCTGTCTTCTTTAGGTATAGCTCCCAAGGTTTGTTGCTAAAGGAATGTAATATTGCCATTTGTTTCTCATCAGGGGAAAGACTCACCTCATTGTTACCCGTCATGCTGGTCAATTTTGTCATTTTTCCACCCATTACTGGCATTTTATAGAAATGACGCTCACTTGGACCAACTTCAGAAGTGGTTAAGAACCAAGATTTTTTATCATTAGAAAGCTGCGGATCAAAGACTTCAAAATTTCCTGAGGTCAATGCAGTTTTCTTTCCGCTGTCTACATTTAAAAGGTATAAGTGCGAATATCCACTTTCTTCAGACTGAAAATAAATATGCTTGTTATCTGGGAGCCAACCCAAGATACCTCCACCAAAAGAATATCCAATTCCAGGTCCATTTATCCAAGCTTCATCACGTTGTCTATCTAAAGATTTTAATTTTCCCGTTTCCAGATCTAGTTTAGCGATCCATCTGTCTTTATTGTCATAAGACCTCACATTTACTATAGCTTTATCTCCATCTTCAGAAAAATTAGCCCCCCATGCAATTACATCTCGAACTTTCTCTTCCCATTCTTTATCTGGATAATCACTTACATAATCTGGAAGATCCTTTATTCCAGGAAGATCTTTGGTATCTACTAAATAAACCGTGTCCTTGGCAAAATTGTAGATGGCTAATTCAACTTTTGTAATATCGTCGCCTACCTTAGATCTTGCGGAAATATCTGTGGTATAACCAGATGCATCTACATAATTAGGAACTACAGTTCGTTTATTATCTGCGCTTGTTATAAGGTTGAAGGTGGCATATTTTAAATTTGAAGAAAGCTGCAAATTGCCTACACTTTGCTTTCCAGTATAAAAAGTAAAAGGTTCTGGATTAGTCCTTTTTCCATAAGCTTTGCTGGAATCGCTTTTTTGTTCTCTTTCCAATACCACTTCCAAAAGGCCTAAATTATCCTCTTTTAACCATTTTTCTCTGGCTGCTAATTTTTTATCCTCTTTAGATTTATCTTCGCCATTCTCTATATGTGTTAACTTTCTAAAACTGCCCTTTTTAAGATCATACACATATAAATTGTCATCCATAACTACTGAAATCAGATCTTCATTTTTTAAAAATTGTGGATCTGAAATAGATTCGCCAAGGTCTAATAAAAGCTTATTTTTATTTTCTGAAGGTGTATATAGCATCAATTTATCATCTTGGATAAATACCTTTTTAGACCTATCTGAATTAAAATCGCCGCGCTCAACAATATTATTTCTTTGTTCCGAAAGTGTAGCTTTTACAATTTTGGAAGGATTTTTTAAATCTATTTTATACAAAGAATCAGCTGGATCTTTAGCCAGATTATAGTCGAAATAAATAGTTTTGCTATCGGTACTCCATTTTATATTGGAAGGAAAAGTACCCATCCAACTTGGATCCTGCATGATCTTATCTACGGAAAGTTCACTGGTTTGTGAGAAACCCGAAAAAGTTAGTAATATGGTAAAAAGAAGGATAAATGAAGAATTACTCAAAAGCTTGCTAAATAATGATTTTCTCATATTATAATTGAATAGGAATAAATGATTCTATTTTATATTGTAAGTTTTCTAGAATAGAGTTAGCAATATAATAAATTAGCATTGGACTCACACTCTATGTCAATTTTAATAATCCATTTGCTTTAATAAGTGTTTTGTTCAAAATTAATTGCAGAAATTATTAAGATAGCTGTACTTTTAAAATAACCTAAAATTGCCTTATGTTAGATCTTCATAGTTATATTAGAGAAATACCAGACTTTCCAAAAGAGGGAATAAAATTTAAAGATATTACGCCGCTTCTACTAAGTCCGGATGCTATGAAGGAGGCGGTTTCTCAATTTTTAAAATTGCTGGGAGATGTTAAGATAGACAAAGTAGTGGCAATAGAATCCAGAGGGTTTTTATTCGGAATGTTATTGGCAGAGAAGCTAAATGCTGGTTTTGTACCCATAAGAAAGCCCGGAAAATTACCTGCTGAAACCTATTCTGAGATCTATGAACTGGAATATGGAAAAGACACCTTGGAGATTCATTGTGATGCGCTTAAAAAAGGAGAAAAGGTAATTCTGCATGATGATGTACTAGCAACTGGTGGAACCGCTAGAACTGCTTGTAACCTGGTTCAAAAAACTGGAGCAGAGATCGTACAATGCAATTTCCTGATAGAATTGTTGTTCTTGAATGGAAGAAATAAATTGAATTCTTTTGAAGTAGTTTCTTTGCTTAAGTATTAATTAATCTAGAGCATTTTTAATTACCCAAAGCTTCCAGCCTATGATTGCCAATTGTGCCTTATTTGCTTTGCTTAGGTCTAATTCCTTCTTAGTATAACTAGGCAATACTTTCTGGTTGAATTTTGAAAGTGCTTTAAAAATTCCCTTTTTCATAAAATGGTATTGGTTTATATCAAAGGTATTTAAAATCAGGTAATTACTAAAAATCGTTTTTGCAAGGAGTTATTCCCATATTTTTTAAGCTATATCAATACGATTTATAGGAAACACTTTTTTTTGTAGATCTTAACTTTGTTTAGATTCCAACGCTTGTTTAATATGAGCCAAGTGATGATTGCAATGCCATGCATATAATGCCATTGTATTCACAATATTCATAGGCTGCTCCCTTTCTGGATGAATATAACTTTTTTCAAGAGCCTCTGCATCTAGAGCTTTTAATAACACAATCCATCTTGCATGCAAGCCCTCCAAAAGTTTTAAAGAATGCGAAATATCAGGTTCAGTAGCGTCGGGTAATTCTGCCCATTTACTTTCTACATAAGGTTTAATGGTCGGTAATTGTTCGGTTAGACACAGTTTAAAACGAATAAAAGCATTCATGTGACTATCTGCACAATGATGCACCACTTGTTTAATGGTCCAGCCTTCCGGGCGGTATCTATATTTTATTTCACTAGTAGATAGATAAGGCACTATTTTATTAAGCCTGTTAGGGAATTGTTCTATATCGTCGATACAATTTTTTATGTCCCTTTCAGAAATTGTTTCGGGTTTATTAAATTTTCCAATAGGATATTTTAGATCTTCTAAATTTTGAGAGTGCATAACGTTTTATTTATTGATCTAAAGATAGTTAGAAGTTAAATCTTATTTCTTCTCTTTGAGTGTTATTTCTACTACTCCTTTTTCTCCTTGTTTTCCGTATTTTTTAATAGCGGACTTACCTTCCCAAACAACTACACTCTTAATTTCATCTGGGTTGATAGAACTCATGTCAAAATCACTCTTTTTAATTTTACCGTCAACTACAACCAATAAATCCTTAGAATTTGGAGTGACAAAAAACATTTCTGAGTTTTTTATGTTGCCTTCAAACGCGATTATATCTTTCTGATATTCATTTTTTGTGTTTTCAGTAAAAATTTCTATCACACCATCCTTTGCTTTGTCACCATAAGTCATAGTTGCTGCTTTCCCTTTTATTACATTCATAGATTTAATAGTCTCTGGAGCAATCTTATTTATATCATAAACTTTAGGCATTTCTTTGCCATCAACTATAACTAATATATTTTTGTTTTTTTGCGAAGCGATATTTAAAGCTTCACCTTCTAAACTTTTTACCTGGTATACATGCATTGTGTCAGATATTTTGAAGCCTCGCTTAGATGGCAGACTGTCTTTCTCTATCCAAGTAATGCGATTGCCATTTTCACTATTTAAATTCATAATATTACCTTTATAATCTTTGGAATCTCCGACTGAAGCATAATATTGAACATTACTTCCAACGGAAAATAAATAATTTGAATTGCTGCTGTTTGGTTTTGACACAATTATTCTTTTCATTGTTACATCACTGATGCTATTTTTTGAAACTGTATTTTTATGGGTAGTAACTGAATCTTGAACAACAAAATTAGAATCAGGCACAAAAACAAACTCGGTTTTTTCATTTCCCGAATCCGGAGATCTGAATTCTATTTTTAGATCTTCAAATAATTTAATTTCAAAAGGATCTATTGGTGCATCTCCGGATTTATTGTAATTCCCGGATTCTTTGTTCTCTTCATTTTCAAATTTCACATTAATTCCCGTAAGCAATCCTTCCTTCGAGTATTTTAAATTTTTAAACTGAAGTTGGATTCCGTTTTCTTCAAACTTTTTACTGAAGTCCTTAAGCATCTCCTTGGTAGTAGAAGGTGTTACAAGAACAGACACAATTTCATCTGGAAAAAATTGAACATTATTCAATACAACTTTTGTGACTTTTTTTACCTGTGCTTCAGATCTGACATTAAAACATAACATGAAGGCAAATAATAGAGGAAAGATTAAACTCATTTTCGATAAATTATAAGTGTTAGATGATTTCTTGTTTAACATAACTATTCGTTTTTTGATGAAAGATTGATAAAAGTGATTTACTAAAGCGGGTTGAGGAGTATTGGTAGAAACTTTTACCAGCACATGCTGATAATGCTGAATACATTCTAATTTATTCGCTGTTTCATGATCTGCAATATATTCAAGATTCTGCGCTATTATTTTTTTGTAGAACCAGCTTAGCGGATTGAACCATAGAATAGCTGCGAGAATATTGGCAAGTAACATATCTGCAGAATGATATTGATTAGCGTGGATCTTTTCGTGATTCAACATTAATTCTAATTCCTTATTTGGAATAGATTTAGAATTTAAAAAGATATAATTGAAAAAGGAATAAGGCCCAAGTTGCTGAGTGGTTTCAACTATACGATACTTATCTTGTTTAGAGCTTTTGTTTTCTCTAATTGATCTAGAAATTAGAAATAATCTAAAAAGTAGCTGTAATATAAAAAAGCCACTAATAATTAAATAGGCGCTTCCAGCAATCAGCCACCAATCAGTTGGTTGTATTTCTGCTGAAGCATTAACTGTATAATTGGAAAAAGTTTCTGTGTATGTGAATGCTTGTGTATTTATTAATACTGTTTTTGTAAAATAAATAGCCGGCAGGATTAAGGAGGCGATGATTCCGCCAATTAGAAATTTCCTGTTTGCCGTAAATGCAGTATCATTTTTTAACAACAGTACATAAAGAATATAAAAGAGGCTTATTAAACCTGCACTTTTAAATAAATAGATCAAAAAGCTTTCCATTAGTTCTCCTTTTTTTCGATGA
>JBBSVD010000014.1:0-34407 GCA_038233835.1 Flavobacteriales bacterium
GATTTACTGGTTCAGTTGACATATATGAAAAAAGAACTAAAGATTTACTGGTTATTATAGACAATCCAGCCTTTTTTGGTTTTTCTAGTCAAGACAAATATAATATTGGAAAAACAAAAAATCAAGGTATTGAAATCGCAACTCAAGTTGTACCCATCAGAACGGATGATTTTGATATAACTATTGGAGGAAATATAACTTTCCAAAAAAATCGTGTTACACAGATTGTTGAATCTGCCCCTTCTTTTGGAATTAACCAAGGTGGAATTAGTGGAGGTATTGGTAATCAAGTGCAGGTTTTAGCTGTTAATTATACTCCTTTGTCCTTCCTTGTTTATGAGCAAGCTTATGATAATAACGGTAAACCTATAGATGGAGTATTTGTAGACCGTAATCAAGATGGTCATATTAACAAATCTGACTTGTATGTATACAAAAAACCAACTGCTGATATCTTTTATGGTTTTTTTACAAATGTTTCTTATAAAAATTTGGACTTAGGTATGTCATGGAGAGGGAGCTGGGGTAATTATAATTATAATAACGTAGATTCAGGTGCTGGTTTCGGAAACAATATCCTGGTTTTCGATACTTTTATTAATAATGGTGTTACTAATTTATTAGACACTGGTTTTCAAGAGGCTCAGTATCTATCAGATTATTACATACAAGATGCGGCATTCTTAAAATTAGATAATGCAACTATTGGATATACTTTTAATGAGTTTTTAAATGAAAAAACTTCATTAACTTTAACTGCTACAGGTCAAAATCTGATTACAATTACAGATTATAAAGGGATTGATCCTGAGACTTACGGAATTGATAATAACATTTATCCAAGACCAAGAACATTTGTATTAGGATTAAATCTTAATTTTTAATTTTAAAAGATTATGAAAAATTTGAAGAATACTATTTTAAAACTGGCACTATCCGTCTTTGCACTGACGATGGTTTCATGTTTTGCAGATCTTGACCAGTCGAACCCGAACAGTGAAAGCTTACTTTCTGCTGAAGAGGTATTTCAAGATCCTGATTCTTACATCAACTTTCTTGCTAAACTTTACGCTGGATTAGCTACAACTGGCCAGAATGGTCCTGCTGGAAATCCAGATATCTCTGGAATAGATGAAGGAGAGAGTCAATATGTAAGAGGATTGTGGGTGATGCAAGAACTTACCACAGATGAAGCTATAATTGCTTGGAATGATAAAACCATCAAAGATTTCCATTACCAAACTTGGACTTCTAGCGATCTTTTTATCAATGCAACTTTTAGTAGATTAGATTTTCAAGTAAAGAACTGTAATGAGTTCTTACGTCAAACTACCGATGAAAAATTGCAATCTCGTGGATTGGCTGCTTCCGACATTGAAAAAATCCAAGGATACAGAGCTGAAGCTCGATATTTGAGAGCGCTTAGTTACTGGCATTTCTTAGATCTTTTTGGATCTGCTGGTTTGGTAACCGAGAATGACCCTACAGATTTCTTTTTACCAGAACAAGCAAGCAGACAACAATTATTTGATTTCGTTGAGTCTGAATTGATCGATGCGGTAAACGCTTTACCTGAAGTTGGTGCAAATGAGTATCCAAGAGCTGATAAAGGTGCTGCATGGATGGTTTTAAGTAAATTATATATGAATGCTGAAGTATATACAGGAACTCCTAGATATGCCGATGCTATTAGCTACTTAACTAAGATCAATACTGATGGTTACATGCTACATGATAGCTACGAGGAATTATTCCTTGCCGATAATAACTCGAACGGAGCACAAAATGAATTTATATTCTCTATAGCTTTCGATGGAATTAATACTCAAACTTACGGTGGAACTACTTTCTTGACTCATGCACCAGTAGGAGGAACTATGGATCCTGATAATTTTGGAATCAACGGTGGTTGGGCAGGTATTAGAACTACTTCTGCATTGGTAAAAAAATTCCAGATGGGAGCAGATTCCAGAGAGCAGTTCTATACAGATGGTCAATCTTTGGAAATTGAAGATGTAGGATCATTTACAGATGGTTATGCTATCTCTAAATGGAAGAATGTAGATGTAAATGGTGACCCTGGATCTGATGCAACTGGAAACTTTACAGATATAGATTTTCCTATGTTCCGTTTAGCAGATGCTTATTTAATGTATGCTGAAGCTTTCCTAAGAGGTGGTGGTGGTAATGCCGCCGATGCATTAATGTATGTAAACAAATTGAGAACAAGAGCTTTTGGTGTTACAACTCAAAACATTAGTAGTGGTGCATTAAACCTAGATTTCATTCTAGATGAAAGAGCCAGAGAATTACATTGGGAAGGACATAGAAGAACAGACCTTATAAGATTTGGCAAATTTACCGGGGGATCTTATATCTGGCCTTGGAAAGGGAATGTGCAAAATGGCGCTCCAACTCCTAGCTTCAGAACTCTTTTCCCTATTCCAGCTAACGCAATTGCTGGAAACCCAAAACTTCAACAAAACCCAGGTTATTAATTAAGATAAAACAATATAAAATGAAATCTATAAAAAGTTTATTAGTCCTTTTTAGTGCGATTCTAATTACATCCTGTACTACAGATGATGTTGAGGATCGCCCGGTTATCGAAGCTATAGATGCTCCGGTACTTGTTTCTCCTACAAACGGAGCTATCTACAATTTAAGTGCAGAAAACAAATCAAGCCTTGCAGAGAGATTTGTTTGGTCTGATGCAGATTTTGGTGGTGACGTAGAGATCAACTACGCGGTTCAAATTGATGTTGCTGGAAACGAATTTGCTAGCCCGGTTGAACTAGGTTCAGTAAATAGTGAAAATCAGTTAGCGGTTAGCGTTGAAACATTAAATGGTGCAGCACTTTCTTTAGGTGCAGAGCCTTTTGCTGCTGTTCCTTATGAAGTTCGTATTAAAGCAAGTGTTGGAACTATGGAAATGTTAAGCAATAGTATACCTATTACTGTTACTGCTTATACAACAGAAGCTCCTAAATTATATGTAGTTGGTAGTTTCTTATTCGACAGTGGGTATGGTGATAACTGGACTCCAGCAAATGCAGTTGCATTAGCTGCTGCAGGATTTGGTGAAACCAATTTTGAAGGATTCGTGAATATCGCTCAAGAAAATGCTGAATTTAAGATCTTGCCAACAAATACAAGTTTTGATGGAGATTATGGTGACACAGGAGATAACAATGGAGATTTCTCTGGGACTATAGAGCAAACAGATGAAGTAAATGCTGGAACACCAGATAGATCTGCTGGATACTACTTTGTAAAAGTAGATACTGATGCTTTAACCTATTCTTTAGACAAAACTTCTTGGGCTGTTACGGGTTCTGCTACTCCTAATGGATGGCCTGGTGATGATGTGGTTGCAACTGCAGATCAAGATATGACCTATAATGCTGATACTAAAGTTTGGGAGATAGATGTAGAACTAGTTTCTGGTGAATACAAATTCAGAGCAAATGATGCATGGGATTTTAACATTGGAAAAGATAATAATGGAGATGGTTCGCTAGATTTCAACGGAGATAACTTTTCTGTAGATACATCTGGAAACTACCACATCGAACTGGACCTTAGTAATCCTAGAGGATATACCATGACTATTACAATGAACTAAAAAAGTTTAAAGGGCTGTAAATTTTACAGCCCTTTTTTTATACTATGAAAAAAATAAAATTCACATATTTAATTGCCTTAGCTCTTTTGTTAGGATTTGCATCCTGTTCTAAAGACGAAGATGCCGGCAAGGAAACCCCAACTCCAACTCCAGTTGGTCCGCAAGCTCTAAATTTAGAGAATTATAAAAATGGATCTGGTGTGATGATGCAAACCTTTTATTGGGATGTAGAACCTCGTGGAGAATGGTGGAACATATTAAATGGCAAAATAGAAGGCTGGGCAGAAGCTGGAATAGATAGACTTTGGTTGCCAGTTGTAAGCAAGGGACAATCCGGTGGATATTCTATGGGTTATGATCCTTCAGATTATTTCGACTTTGGTAATTTCAATCAACATGGAACTATAAAAACCAGATTTGGTAGCCGTGCAGAGTTGGAAAGTTTAATCACAAATGCACATGCAAATAACTTACAAGTAATTGCAGATATTGTATTAAATCATAATTCTGGCGGTGGTCAAGAATTTAACCCCTACCGGAACAAACAAACTTTTACTGAGTTTAATGAGCAAAATGGAAATGCTTCGGGATTATTCAATAGATCTTATGATGATTTTCATCCCAATAGCACTCATGAGAGTGATGCTGGCAATCTTTTCTTTGCAGAACAAGACCTTTGTCATGACCAAGAACATGTTCAAAAATGGCTATGGAAAGATGCTAATTCTGTTGCTAAATATTATAAGAATGTGATGAAATTTGATGGATGGAGATTCGATTATGTAAAAGGATTCGAACCTTGGGTTATCAAAGAATGGATGGCTTCTGTGGGAGGATTTGCAGTAGGAGAATTCTGGGATGGATATGGACCTGCCCTTGAACAATTTGTGAAAGATTCTGGAATTGATGCGTTCGATTTTGCATGTTTTTATAAAATGGATGAAGCCTTCGATAGAAATAAAGATCTTACTTATTTAGACAGAGATATGTTGCGTAAGACGATGCCGGACAATGCTGTTACTTTTGTAGCAAATCATGATACAGAAAAAGACAGCAATCAGGATAACAACATTTCTTATGCAAATAAAATGAAAGCTTATGCCTATATTTTAACGCATGATGGTTATTCTACCATGTTCTATTCAGATTATGAGAATGGTACCTTTCAAAAAGAATTAAAACAATTAATGCTGCTTCATAATACCTTAGCTACTGGAAGTGTGGAAGTGCTTCATATAGATAAGGACGAATATATTATGAAACGTAGCGGTAATGGTACAAATCCTGGTTTGATATTATACATTAATATAGCCAATACCAAGCAAAGAAGAGAGATCACTACTACTTGGAATGGCAAACAGATCATGGATTATAGTTCCAAAACTTCTTATTCCCCAACAGTTGGAGCCAATGGCTCTGTAAGTATAGAAGCTCCTGCCAATTCCTATAGTGTTTGGTCTATAATGGAGTAATTTTATATTTTTTATGCATTAAAAAGGCTGCTTTTAAAGCAGCCTTTTTAATGCATAAAATTTTAATGTCTTAAACTTCAAACCTTATGAATTTGTTGTTCTTTGAACCACCATGCAAAAACTGTTTTTTTGTTTATATAATTAATAAGTTAATATTAAAATAATAAATTGAAAATAGTTTGTGGATCATTTTAAAATCCTGATTACTACAAGCAACCACACAAACCTTTCCCACTGCTAGATTTAAAAAACCGTAGAAAAAACTATATTTTAGCTAAGCTTTCAAATCAAATCAAAATCTATAATTACAATGTTGGAAAAGATTAGTGCATTAAGGAAAGAATTGCATCAACATCCTGAATTATCTGGAGAAGAAATAGAAACTGCAGTTCGAATTAAAAATTTCCTATCTCATTATCCTCCTTCAGAATTAATTGAGGGTATTGGCGGACATGGCCTTGCAGCGATCTATTCCTTTGGTAAGGAAGGGTCTGTAATAATGATTCGTTGTGAATTGGATGCTCTACCAATAGAAGAATCAAACCTGTTTAAGTATCGTTCAGGCAGAAATGGTGTTTCCCATAAATGCGGTCACGATGGGCATATGGCAATAGTTGCTGGATTGAGCTACTGGATAAAAGATCAAGCCTATAAGAAAGGGAAAGTTATTTTACTCTTCCAACCAGCAGAAGAGACCGGCAAAGGAGCAAAGGCCATAATTGAAGATAAAAAATTCAAAGAACTAAAGCCAGATTATGTTTTTGCGTTGCATAATATTCCCGGAGAACCATTAAATAGTATTATTAGCATTCGAAACAATTTTTCTTCCACCGTGCAAAGTCTGGCTATCTTTTTAGAAGGAAAAGAATCTCATGCCTCAGAACCCGAAAATGGAATAAATCCAGCACTTGCTATAGCTGAAATAATTAAACAATTTGATCTGCTAAATATTTCAGAACCTGAAAAACCTAATTTTATATTATTGACTCCAGTACACATCAAAATGGGGCAAGTAGCTTATGGAATTTCAGCCGGATCAGGGGAGTTGCATTTTACTCTTAGAACCAGAGATGAAGTGCACATGGAGAATTTAAAATTGGCTATTGATATAGTATTAACCAAAATTTGCCAGCTTTATCATCTAGAACTAGAAACCGGCTGGTTTGATTATTTTCCAAATTCCAAAAATGATCCTTTTTGTAATGAATTGATCCAAAAGGCTGCGGAAATGAATAATTTAAAAATAGAGGAAAAACCTTACCCTTATAAATTCGGAGAAGATTTTGGGTGGTTTTCAAAATATTACAATTCGGCTATGTTTGGCATAGGCTCAGGAGAATTCTCCCCTGCCCTACATAATCCGAATTATGATTTTCCTGAAGAAATTATCCCAACAGGAATGGCGATGTTCACCTCCATTATTGATCAAATTCTAGCCACAGAGGATACTATTTAATAGCATGGTTTTTCTCTATTTGATAATCCAACCCTATTAACTTTATTATTTCAGTCTTCCCGTTTAAATTCTTATTTTTGCAGCTATGGCATTATCAAACAACGACATTTTCAAAAAACTTCGTGTGGCGCTAAAACTGCGCGATGACGATATTGTACAAATATGTGCACTGGTAGATTTTAAGGTTACTAGAAGTGAACTAGGTGCTATCTTCAGAAATGAAGATCATCCAAAATATGTTGAATGTGGCGATCAATTTTTAAGAAATTTCTTGAATGGTCTAGTTATTCATATGCGTGGGCCTATGCCTCAAAAAAGTAAACCAGAACCCAAGACTGAGAATTAATCGTTTGGAAAAATATATAAACTAAAAAAGTCCTAAGAAATTTCTTAGGACTTTTTTTATTCTAAAAGAAAAATTTAAGCTAGAACCGCTTGAACTTTATCTGCAGCTTCTTGAAATTCTATTGCACTCTGAACATCCAATCCGCTATTATCTATAATTTCTTTTGCTATATCTGCATTGGTTCCTTGAAGACGAACAATAATAGGCACAGTAATGTTACCCATGTTCTTATAAGCATCCACAATTCCCTGCGCGACACGATCACATCTTACAATACCTCCAAAGATATTAATTAGAATAGCCTTTACATTTTCATCTTTTAAAATAAGTCTGAAAGCTTCTTCTACTCTTTTCGCATCTGCAGTTCCACCAACATCTAAAAAGTTTGCTGGCTCTCCACCTGCTTGCTTAATAAGATCCATCGTTGCCATTGCAAGTCCAGCACCATTAACCATACATCCCACGTTACCGTCCAGATCTACATAGTTAAGTCCCATTTTTCTTGCTTCAACTTCAACAGGATTTTCTTCACGAATATCACGCATATCTGCATAATCTTTGTGTCTGTACAATGCGTTATCATCTAATGTAACTTTAGCATCTACAGCCATTATCTTATCATCACTTGTTTTAAGAACAGGGTTGATCTCAAACAAAACTGAATCAGATTCTACATAAGCTTTATAAAGAGCCGTTACGAATTTCGTCATTTCTTTAAAAGCAGTTCCACTTGTTAAACCTAAGTTGAACGCTATTTTTCTAGCTTGAAAACCTTGCAATCCTACTGAAGGATCGATCTCTTCAGTAAAAATTAAATGCGGAGTTTCCTCTGCAACTGTTTCGATATCCATTCCACCTTCCGTAGAATACATGATCATATTACGACCAGTAGTTCTATTTAAAAGAACAGACATATAATATTCTTCTGGCTCACTATCACCTGGATAATACACATCTTCTGTAACTAATACTTGGTGAACTTTCTTCCCTTCAGCAGAGGTTTGAGGAGTAACCAGGTTCATCCCGATTATTTGTCCAGCAATTTCTTCTACTTCTTTAAGGTTTTTGGCAAGTTTTACACCACCACCTTTACCACGTCCTCCGGCATGTACCTGAGCTTTAATTACGTGCCATCCAGTTCCGGTTAACTCAGTAAGTTCTTTTGCAGCTTCTACTGCTTCTTTTGCGCTATGAGCAACAATACCACGCTGAATGCGTACGCCAAAGCTGTTCAAAATTTCTTTTCCTTGATATTCGTGTATGTTCATAATCTGCTTTTCTTCAGTATTAATTACGGAAGGCAAAAGTAACAAATGTATTAGGATGTAACAATATTATTTTAAGCTTATAAAATTTGGGAATATGTTTTATCCTTTTCAAATGTTATAAAATAGACATTTTGTGAAAATGTGTTATATTTTTATAGTATTTACTCAGTTTTAAATTTCTAAAGTATTTTTGCCACCCATTAAATAGACCCATGAATAATCAAGACCTTTTAAATATAGCTTCTGAATTTGGTAGTCCTGTATATGTGTATGATGCCGAAAAGATCGAGTTTCAATACAATCGACTTATCAATGCTTTTAAACCTATTGAAAATCTTAGAATAAACTATGCGGTAAAGGCACTTTCCAATATTTCAGTGCTTAAATTATTCAAGAAATTAGGTGCAGGTCTGGATACGGTTTCTATACAAGAAGTAAAGCTAGGGTTAAAAGCAGGTTTTAAGCCAGAAAGAATAATCTATACTCCTAATGGAGTTTCTTTGGAAGAAATTGAAGAAGTGACGACCTTAGGTGTTCAAATTAACATAGATAATCTTTCTATCTTAGAACAATTTGGCACCAGACATCCCAAAATTCCCGTGTGTATCAGGATCAATCCCCATGTGATGGCAGGAGGAAATAGCAATATTTCTGTAGGACATATAGATTCTAAATTTGGGATCTCCATTCATCAAATTCCGCATTTATTGCGAATTGTAGAGAATACTGGAATGCATATTAATGGAATACACATGCACACAGGAAGTGATATTTTAGATATTGAAGTTTTCTTATATGCTTCTGAAATCTTATTTGAAACTGCTAAGCATTTTCCAGATCTAGATTTCATAGATTTCGGGAGCGGATTTAAAGTGCCCTATAAAACTGGTGATATCGAAACCAATATTGAAGAATTAGGCGAAAAATTAAGCGAACGCTTTACCGAATTTTGTACAGAGTATGGCCGAGATCTTACGCTGGCTTTCGAGCCTGGGAAATTTTTAGTTAGTGAAGCTGGTAAGTTTTTGGCAAAAGTAAATGTAATCAAGCAAACCACTTCCACCGTTTTTGCGGGGATAGATTCAGGGTTTAATCATTTAATTAGACCGATGCTTTACGGATCGCAACATCAAATAAACAATATTTCTCACCCAGAGGGCAAGGAGCGATTTTACTCTGTTGTAGGATATATTTGTGAGACTGATACTTTTGCGACCAATAGAAGAATTTCTGAAATTAAAGAAGGAGATATTTTAAGCTTTAGCAATGCCGGAGCTTATTGTTTCACCATGGCAAGTAATTATAATTCCAGATATCGCCCAGCGGAAGTTTTATGGTATAATGACGAAGCACATTTAATTAGAAAAAGAGAGGTTTTTGAAGACCTTATTCAAAATCAAATAGAAGTTGAAATTTAACAAATAAAGCTTCAGAAGATATCTTCTGAAGCTTTTTAGTTATAGTCGCTAAATATTACATCCTAAACGATGGTCTATGCAAAAAATGAAATGTAAGGAATTTTAAATATATTCCTATAACTTGGAGTTTCTTAACCTTTATCATTATGAAATTGAAATTACAACTTGTTATTATCCTAGCGTGTTTTAGTGTTTCTATTACATCTGCTCAAAAATTAACTAAAAAAGAAAAGCAAATCCTTACAAGTATTGAAAACAACAATGCCGAAGCTATTGCTTTTTTAGAGAAAGTTGTAAATATTAATAGCGGCACACTAAATCCTAAAGGTGTTAAAGAAGTTGGAATGGTATTTCAAGAGGCTTTTAATGATTTAAATTTTAAAACACGATGGGTAGAAATGCCTTCAGAAATGAATAGAGCAGGACATCTTTTTGCCGAAACTACTGGAGAAAAAGGCAAGAAACTATTACTAATTGGTCATTTAGATACTGTTTTTGAAGAGGATAGTCCTTTTCAAAAATTCGAAAAAATTAATGATAGCATTGCTCATGCTCCCGGAGGAAATGATATGAAAGGTGGAGATGTAATAATTCTTTTTGCCCTAAAAGCATTGCATGATAATGGACATCTAAAGGATGCTCAGATTATCGCTGCTTTTACTGGTGACGAAGAAAGTACTGGAAATCCGCTAAGTATTAGCAGAAAGGATTTAATTGAAGCGGCAAAGAAAAGTGATATAGCCCTTGGATTTGAAACCGCAACTGGATATAACAATGTAACTATAGCCAGAAGAGGTTCCTCGGGTTGGGAATTGGAAGTTACAGGTAAAAGAGCTCATTCTTCAGGTATTTTTAGTGAAAACACAGGAGCTGGAGCCATTTTTGAAATGTCCAGGATCCTTAATGCATTTTATACTGAAGTAAAAGGAGAAGAATATTTAACTTTTAATCCCGGAGTATTGGTTGGGGGAACTTTCGCAGAGATAGATGATATGACGAGCAAGGGAAAAGCATTTGGAAAAACCAATGTGGTAGCTCAAAAAGCTATCGTAAAAGGCGGTTTAAGATTTATTTCTGAAGAGCAAAAAGAAAATACTCGAAATAAAATGAGAAAAATTGTTAGTAATAATCTACCACAAACTTCTGCAGAAATAAAATTCACAGATAGTTATCCTGCAATGGCATCTACTAACGGAAATCAGGAATTACTGGATATATTTAGCAAGGTTAGCGAAGCCTTAGAACAAGGAAAAGTAGAAGGTTATGATCCCGGAAAGCGCGGCGCAGCAGATGTTTCGTTTATTGCATCTTACGTAGATGCATTAGATGGATTAGGAACTATGGGATCCAACGCACATACCCCGCAGGAAACAGTTAATCTAAACAGTGTAGAAAATCTAACTAAGCGCGCGGCTATTTTAATTTATAGACTTATAAATACAAAGTAGTTTTCATTTTGATGTGAGTAGTTCCCCCAAGATTTGGTTAAATGTAAATTGAAATTTAGCAAAAATGATATCTTGCAGTGAAATAGCAGCAATCCAATTATGTTTTATTTAGTACATCATTCAGATGATTTTGAGGAAATTACAGAAATAGTAATTCCATTTTTCGAAAAATCTGATTTTACTTTGTTAACGCTCCCGATCTCAGATCAGTTTGAGCCGGAAGAAGAGTCGGTGCTTATCTCCTATCTTTCAGATGAAAATTTTAAAGATCTTCTGCTTAAGGCTGCGAAACATAAGTGGAATTTAGCTTTACTTCCCCATCCAGATGGAAAGAATTCTGTAAAATGCCTTGGGATTACTGGCAAGATGGAGGATGTTGCCGAGGAGATTATAATACATGAGGAATTAAATGATCTAGATCTACTCTATTGCAATGGTATCCCAGTATTACAATCTGTAAATGTAGGAGATGTTCTTGTTTTTTCAGAACATAAAGGAGCTCAAGGTTTTCTTTCTGAAGTATTTCAATTTATAAAAAACATAAAAAGATTACCCGGATTATCGCATAAAGCTTTTCTTATTTGTGCAGATGAGGAACAAATTTTACACACCTCTGCCTTGGGAATAATCGCTGTAGAACATCCTTCCGCTTCAGTGATCTCTAAAAGATTATTAGAGAATATTATAATTAACGACGGGAAATTCCAGGTGCTAATTCTTGCGCCTCAAAGTACATTTCAGCTTTTAACTTTTTTATTTAGAAGCCTACTCCCCACTCCTACTAACAATGCTCAATTGCCTTCATTTATAGGACACATTAAAACAACCAATCTAAAGATCAAGAATGAAGAACCTATAGATTTTTCTATAGATGGCGAAACATTAACATCTAATGAAATAGATCTAAAAGTACATAATCGAGAAATAAAACTTCATCAAAAAAGCGAATATGCTTCCAAAAATGAGGGTGTAGACGAAAAGAAGAATCTTAAGATTGATAAATTACCTTCGGGTGAAAAAAGAGAAGAACTTACTCAGCGAAAAATGCCTTTTCTACCTAGAGCTACTACAGAAGAGTTTCAGGAGTTATTTAAAGTTTTAAAAGAGAATGCAAAGTTAAGTTCGTCATTTTTGGTAATGATGATCCTTGCAACATTAATAGCCACATTTGGCCTATTTGGCGATTCATCTCCAGTAATCATTGGCGCTATGATACTTGCACCAATTATTTCTCCAATTGTATCTTTTTCTATGGGGATGGTTAGGTATGATCCCAATATGCTCAAAACCGGTATTATTACTATTTTAATTGGAACTTTAGTTGCATTAATCTTTGCCGCGGGAGTTAGCATAATAATTCCATTAAAGGTGCTCACCAACGAAATAAACGCTCGCCTTACTCCCAACTTATTAGATATGGGAATTGCAGTTGCATCTGGAATAGCTGCAGCCTACGCACATGCAAAAGAAGGAATTGCAAAAAGTTTGGCGGGAGTAGCAATTGCTGTCGCATTAGTACCACCATTGGCAGTGGCGGGAATTGGAATTGGCTGGTGGGACTGGGAAGTTTTCTCTGGAGCCTTCCTTCTTTACCTTACAAACCTTGCCGGGATCATCATGTTTGCTGGAATCACCTTTTTACTCCTCGGGTTTGCTCCATTTAAAAGGGCAAGAATGGGATTGATCTATACTCTAATCATTATTGTTTTGGTCATGGTTCCACTTTCTTTGTCCTTCAATAGAATTAAACAAGAAGCCAGCATTACTTCTAAGTTGGAAGGAACCAAATTTGATAAGATCTATCTTCGAGATGTAAAAGTAAGAACTGGTAAGCCTATCATGGTCTCTTTAAAATTGGTGAGTAAAGAAGCTATTGAAGCTGAAGAAATGAGAAAGATCAAGGCACAAATAGAATCGCGAATTGGTCAGCCAATAATTCTGGAAGTAATTTCGGCTATAGAGTTTTAAATAATCTGTTTTGAGCTCGAAAACAAGAATCTAGATTCACCCAAGAGGTATGAATTGAAATTTACTTTGACAATTAGAGGCACCTCAATTGTTATCGGGACGGGGAATTTAATACCTAATTAGGGAATAAAAAGCGTTTACTTATGATGGAAAAACTGGATCTTGAAAATTGGAACAGAAAAGAACATTGTGAATTTTTCTCTCCCTTCAATGAACCTTTTTTTGGAGTGGTCTCGGAGGTAGATTTTACCAAAGCGTATAATTATGCTAAGAAGAACAATATTTCATTTTTTGCCTACCATCTTCATAAAACTCTAGAGGCGGCCAACTCTTTGGTTGCCTTTAAATACCGATTAATAGATAACGAAGTATTTATTTGTAATGAGATTCATGCGGCTGCAACAATTGCTAGACAAGTTGGAACTTTCGCTTTTTCCTTTACTGAATGTAATCCAGATTTCACCATTTTTCATGACTCCTTAAAATCTGAAATTGATAGTGTTCAAAATTCAACAGGACTTCGCTTCAATGAAGATGCTGAAAGGATAGATGCCATGCACATCTCTTCATTTCCTTGGCATAAGTTACCGGCTTATCCCATGCCCGAGATCTAAAACGAAAAGACAGTGTTCCAAAGATCACTTTTGGAAAGAGCTACGAACAGGATTCAGCATTCAAATTACCTTTAGCGATCAACGCACAACATGCACTTATGGATGGATTTCATGTTGCAAAATTCTTAGAGCGCTTTCAAGAATTATTAGATAATAAAATAATAAATCCTGCCTGCAAAATTTTTTCGATTTTCGGCTTATTTGATCTCTCAATTATAGCATAATTAATTAAATTAAGCATTAAGATTTCTATATTAGCGCTCTTAATAAAAACACCAATATGAAATATTCACTTATCGCTATTATACTTTTCATTATTTCAGGCTGTAACAGTACAGACTCTGAAAACAATGCTATAGATTACAAAGTGAAAAATGAGCAAGAAATTACCGCTTACATCAATGCCAACAATTTAGATGCTCAAAGATCAGATTCCGGGCTGTACTATGTTATAAATTCCGAAGGTAATGGGGAAAAACCTAATTCAAATTCTGACGTAACTGTAGCCTACAAAGGAACCTTTTTAAATGGAAACGTTTTCGATGAAAGTACTTCTAGTGGTATCTCATTTAATTTGAATAAGGTCATAAAAGGATGGACAGAAGGGATCACTTATTTCAAGGAAGGTGGTTCAGGACTATTATTAGTTCCTGCACATTTGGCTTATGGCAGTAATAATTACCGCGGGATCCCAGGTGGATCTGTTTTGATCTTCGAAATTAAGCTGATCTCTGTAAATTAAGACCAGCTTTTTAAATACCTGCTTTTAATAAATATAAGAAGCTTAGGAATTTTTAAAGGTTGATCGTTCAAACATCCATTCTGAAATGATCAATCTTATTATGGAATTTTAATATCAATTTCTCTTCTTCATTTTCTCCCATTTTGCGATCCTTAGACTACCATCCAAAAATCTTTTTTTTTGTAGAAATTGCATTTTAAACAATTTTTGCCTGAGCTTCGATTTTTAAATACTACTTAATGTGCAATTTTTTGTATTTTTAGGTTGTTGGATGCTACCTCAATAGCAAATGAAATTCCCATTAGGGAATAATTCCTAAATTTTCTACCCCTTGATACGCTTATTTATTTGTTAAATTCAGAATGTTAAAATAACATCTATAGGATGAAAGTATTTAAACTATATATAGGTTCTATCTTATTAGCTACAATTCTATTTTCCTGCAAAACTGAATCTGATGCTCATGAAATTGGTTTAAATGAAAGTATTTATCATGACCACTTTGAATATGTTGTTACAGATTACACCATTATACCAGTAGACGAATATGTAAACAGGTATTTAATTCAATTTAAAGTTGTTAATAACGCCAAATTGGTAGAACATTCCTGGAATAATTCCATTGCATATATAGTAGACTCTAAGGGAAATATCTATTATAATAACATAGGACTACAAAAAATTAGAAATGATAAATATCCTTTTGGATGGGAACAGGAATATCATACCCATGCACAATCCGAAGAAATTACTACCCTTGTTTTTGAACTACCAAAAAAAGTAACAAAACCATATTTAAAAGTGACCGGTAAATTTTTAATAGGAGATTTTCTAGATCTTAATAAATTTAAGAAAATGAAAGTGAAACTTTTCTAATAGATTACTATTTAAAATTTACTTCCTATCTAAAAACAAATAGGTCATTTTAATTCTAATGTTATTTTTATAGATGAGTAGACATGTCTAAGTTTAATCACGCAGCCGCTATCACTGGTTTTTTTAAATCTATAATTGAACCAACCAAGCTTTCATAATATTTTGTTTCCCATTCAAGTGGAAAATTAGATGAAGGAGCCAAAATTAAATGGGAATTCAAGGACTTTAATGTGGCTATAGAATGTGAATGTTAAACCAGATCAGATTCCCTTAGAGCTTAATCAAGAATCTCGGGGCAAGCCCACGAGGTATGAATTGGAAAATCCTTTTAAAAGTTCGAGGCAAGCCTCGGGGAATTAAACCCTCAATGAGGGATTAAAGAACTAGCTAAAAAAATGACCTGTGAAGAATGGATTGAAATTTTCGAAAAACAAATAAAGAGATAATTTGATTGTTAAACACGAGTATATTTATAAATACTACCCATGATCAAAAGTATTTTACGTATTTTGATTAAAAGTTTTAATGTAATAACTTGTTGTAATTTATTTCACCATTCCCTAGTAAAATTAGCTCCTATGTATAAATACGGTCTCAGTGTAAGATTTAAGTCAACAGAGAGCAATCGGGATAAACTTTCTTCGATTCTTCTGAAAGCTTCAGAACTGGTTTCCTCTGCAAAAGGCTGCCAAATGTATCTTGTTAGTCTAGATCATGAGGATCCAGAAACCGTTTGGACAACCGAGATCTGGGATTCCAAACAGGATCATGATGATTCTTTAAAAGTTATAGGAGTAAAAGAACTTATTTCCCAGGCTATGCCTTTATTTTCAGCTCCACCTGAAAAATGCCGGGAGATCCAGATCATTGGAGGCTACGGTATCAATCCCTAGATCAAAATTTTCCAGTTTTTGTAATTTAATAACAAACATTTTGAAAATTAAATCATGAATAATTCCACAAACTCACTCAACTGGTTTAAAATTCCAACAAAAAATATTGAAAAGAAGTAAGCAGTTCTATGAAAATATTTATTCTAATGAAATGCCCCTGCATGAAATGTTTGATACTAAAATGGCATTTTTCCCATGGGAATCTAATTCTAGAAAAGCTTTAGGAGCATTAGCAGAGAGTAAAGATCATATTCCCGGAAAGTTTTGAACTACAACTTATTTAAATGCCAATCCAAATCTTGAAAAGGTCCTTGAAAGGGTAGAAAAAGCAGGAGGTAAAATATTAGCCTCTAAGTACGGGATTGGCGATAGTGGATTTATAGCTTTTATAAAAGATAATGAATGCAATAAAGTAGGTTTTCATTCAATGGAATAAATTTTTTATAAAAACTTGATCTTAAAACTTGGCAAGCATGCATACCTTAAACATCTTATGAAATATATTAGTAAGACCGTTTGGATATTATCCATAATTAGTCTTTTCACAGATATGGCGAGCGAAATGCTATATCCAATCCTCCCAATATATCTACAAAGTATTGGTTTTTCCATAATTTTAATTGGGATTCTGGAAGGATTTGCTGAAGCTATGGCGGGGCTTAGTAAAGGTTATTTTGGAAAACTCTCAGATAAATCTGGCAAAAGAGTTCCGTTTGTTCAATGGGGCTACACAATTAGCGCACTGTCTAAGCCGTTAATGCCAATTTTTATTTTGCCTGTTTGGATATTTTTTCTGCGTACGATAGATAGATTAGGTAAAGGTATTCGAACTGGAGCTAGAGACGCCATTCTTTCTGAAGAAGCTACACTACAAACAAAAGGAAAGGTTTTTGGCTTACATAGATCTATGGATACTCTTGGAGCGGTATTAGGTCCTGGCTTAGCATTAATTTATCTATATTATTATCCAGAAAATTACAAAACACTATTCTATCTCGCTGTTATTCCAGGTGTTTTGGCAATTCTCTCAACCTTTAAATTAAAAGATAAAACAGAAGTAGTAAAGGCCACAAAAGAGAAAACATCCTTTTTCTCCTTCCTTAATTATTGGAAAACAAGTCCGAGAATGTACCGAAAAGTAGTTTTTGGATTATTGGTATTTGCTTTGGTTAATAGCTCTGATGTCTTTTTATTATTGAAAGCTAAAGAAGCAGGGATTGATGATACTATGGTTATTGGATTATATATATTTTACAACTTGATTTATGCCCTATTTGCATTTCCGTTAGGGTATGTCGCAGATAAGATTGGTCTTCCAATTATTTATGTAGTTGGACTATTTCTATTTGCCGCTGTCTACTTTTTCATGGCAAGTACTTTAGACCTTCCCGCCTATTTTCTTGTCTTCTTTATTTATGGGATTTTTGCAGCCGCAACAGATGGAATTTCAAAGGCCTGGATTAGTAATATCGTAAAGTCTACAGATACCGCTACGGCAATTGGAACGTATTCTGGATTTCAAAGTATTTGTGCTCTTTTAGCTAGTGGTTGTACAGGCTTAATTTGGTTCTATTTTGGCTCTGGTACTGCATTTTTAGCAACCGGTGGAGCAACAATATTGGTGGCACTTTACTTTATTGTAATCTTTCCAAGGAGGGAAGATACAGCACTTACTTATAAAAGTTGATCGTTCTTTGTTCACTTTCCATTTCTTAAAAAAAAACATATCTTATCAGTTCAATTTTCAAATTCAACCATAACCAGAATGAATTTTAGAGCTATTTGGAGTTACTATCTCGATGTTAATCTCGTGAATCTAACATTTTCAATTTTCATTGCGTATGTGTTAAATAACAGGTATTGGGGAATAATTATTTTCTGCACGCTTGGGATTTTGGTAGGAGCATTCGCATTTAAACATTTTAAAGAAAACGAATATAACCTCTATTTCAACCTCGGCCTATCCAAGTTAGAATTGCTAAAGATGATTTTCTTTATGAATTGGATCCTTTCAATTCCACTCTTAATAATTGCAATACTCATTTAGTTTATGAAGTTTCTAAAAATTAGTGGTGCATATAAATCCTTCGGTAAAAAGAGGCTTTTAGAAGATATTTCCTTAGAGCTAAAAACTGGTGAAATCCTGGGAATCTTCGGAAGAAATGGAAGCGGAAAATACAGTTTACTAAAAATGATATTTGGAACCATGCCTGCCAATCATATCCAGATTAAAATAGATCCAGAAATTATAGAGGCTAAGGAAATAATCCCGCGCCAACTAATTGGTTATTAACCTCAAGACAGCTTTCTGCCAAAAGGAATGAAGGTTCGAGATGTAATACCTATGTTTTGCGATGATGAAGAAAAACAGAACAAAGTATTTTATGCTCCTGGAGTTTCTAAATTCGATTCTATCAAGGTTGGAAAATTATCTTTAGGCCAACTGCGCTATTTAGAAATTTTACTGGTTCGCTCGTTAGATCATCCATTTATAATGCTGGACAAACCATTCACAATGCTAGAACCTCTTTATAAAGATTTAATTAAGGATTTACTGCTGAAGTTAAAAGAGAGCAAAGGGATCTTGTTGACCGATCATTATTATGAAGATGTTCTGGAAATAACAGATGCCAATATGCTATTAAAAGATGGGTTGTAAATTGAAATTGATAATAAGAAAGATCTTATTGAAAATGGATATATCAGTCAGTAATAAATTATTTATACACCTAAGATTTTTTCAGCACTACGTGAATATCTTCAGTTTCTATAGTAGAAAGCAATTCAAGCTTCCCTTCTTCAAATAATTCATCTAGGCTACAAAGATCTGTATTAAAATCTTCCAGTGTGTAGTTCTTGTAATCTACAAATCGAATTCCTTCTATAACTCTAGGATTGTAAGCTTCTCTAAATCGAAGTCCGCCTTCGTTTATATGAAATTTATAAGCCAGATAATCTATGGTAAAATCGTCTTTATTTATCCAATATAAGAATTCATCATGGTGATTTTGTCCTCCACCATCTTGGCTAAACGTAACTTTTAATTGATAATATTGCTTTCCATTAATTTCTGCATCTCCAACCAATTTCTTGTTTACAGCTTTGTCATTAAGTCCATAAGGCAGGTGTGCAAAATAATGTACAGAGTTTATACTACTGGTATACTTAACCACCATACTATCTGGAACCGTAATCAAACTATCATTTAAGTATCGCTGGTATCCGGTATTGTTAACTACTTCTCGATACGATTTTACAGAATCCTGAATTTCTCTTTCTAAATGAAATTCACCACCACTGCGAACACTTTTATATTTGTTTTCTCTAAACTTGAATTCTATAGTCGCTTTTTTATAGTTATCGCCTCCAGCCTGTGCAATGGTTTTATTTATGATCTCATCTGCAGAAAGTTGTTCTTTTTCTTCTTGACAAGATGCCAATAATAAGATGCTAACTAGTATTAAAAGGTGTTTCATATCTATTTTAAAATAAGCGCTAAGATAAAAAAATTACAAGAACAGAAATTCTTAAACTTTTCTAATTCATCAATAAGACTCAAAAATTGAATTAGCCTTACATTATAAATTTAATTTAGGGCATTATAGAAACGTTTAACTTCAAACTTTACAAAATCATTATAGGAATTTCTAAAGAAACCTTCCTATTTTTGTGGCTCTATGAAGAATACTATTAATATTAAAAACCGGAAAGCGAAATTTGAATATGAATTTCTGGAAACCTATGTTGCAGGGATAAAACTTGCCGGTACAGAAATAAAAGCTATTCGCTTAGGGAAAGCATCTATTACAGAGAGTTTTTGTGAATTTCAGAACAAAGAACTTTTTGTAATTAATATGCATGTAGAAGAGTATTCTCACGCCACACATTTTAATCATAATCCTAAGAGTGAGCGAAAGCTACTGATGCAAAAACGGGAACTTCGCAAATTGGAGAAAGAGGTGAAGAATTCTGGACTTACTATTATTCCTATGAATCTTTTTATTAACGATCGTGGAATTGCAAAGCTTAAAATTGCCTTAGCAAAAGGAAAGAAACTCTACGATAAACGTGAAACCATAAAAGATCGAGAAAGTAAAAGAAGACTAGACCGTATAAAAAAAGACTTTAATTAACTTACTTATCATTTACTAAATTTTTCATTTCGTATGAATAAATAATTTTTATGAAAGTCAATTTTAAATTTTTCATATTCACCCTACTTTTTTCGCAAATTTCCATAGCCCAAATAATGGGTACTGTAAAAGATATTAATAAAGAACCACTGCCTTATGTGAATATTTATACAGAAGATGGTAAAAATGGAACCACAACCAATGAAGATGGAGATTTTGAGCTAAAGCTTTCCCAAACCGGGGAATACACTTTGATCTTTCAATTTCTAGGTTGTGAGACCTTAAAGAAAAAGATAGATATTCAGAAATTTCCTTATAAACTGGATGTACAATTAACTTCTGCAACAACCAATCTGGATGAAGTTACTATTAACTCTAACGAAAATCCTGCAGACAGAATTATTAGTAATGCGATTGCTAACAAGAAAGTAAATCTTGCGAAGATCGAGCAATACACCGCAAATTATTACTCTCGAGGATTATGGAGAATAAAAAATGCTCCTGAAAAGATCTTGGGTCAAGATATTGGCGATCTGGGCGGCGGTTTAGATTCTACACGAAGCGGAATTATATATTTAAGTGAAACCATTTCTGAAATCACCTACAAAGCACCAAACGATTTCAAAGAAAAGATAATTGCCTCCAAAGTAAGCGGGAACGATAATGGATTCAGTCTGAATTCGGCTGAAGAATCAGATTTTTCGTTTTACAACAACACGGTAAACATCAATGCAGAGATAGTTTCTCCAATCGCAGATTATGGCTTTAATTATTATAATTATAAATTAGAAGGTGTTTTTTACGATAGCAACGGGCAATTAATTAATAAGATAGAAGTAATACCAAAGCGTCCTAATGATCGTGTTTTTAGTGGCTTTATTTATATAGTTGAAGATTCCTGGCAAATTTTTGGGACAGAGCTTATCACCACAGGTCAAGCCATACAAGTTACTCCAATAGAAGAACTCACATTTACACAAAATTTCAAATACTCTGAAGAATACAAATTTTGGGTTAAGATATCACAATCTGTAGATTTTAGTTTTGCCATGTTCGGGATCTCAGGGGATGGAAGATTCACCGCAATTTACAGCAACTATAATTTTTCTCCAGATTTCAATAAAAGAACCTTCACTAAAGAAGTACTCACTTTTGCCGAGCAGGCCAATAAAAAGGATTCGTTGTATTGGAATAAAATAAGACCAGTTCCATTAACTTCAGAAGAATTAACCGATTATGTAAAAAAGGATAGCATTCAAACTCTTAGAAGTTCCAAGACCTATTTGGACTCCATAGATCAGGTGCAGAATAAATTTTCTTTAACCGATCTGTTATTTGGGATAGATTACAGTAACTCCTATAAAAAACAAAGTTTCAGCATTTCTTCGCCTTTATTTGGAACACATTTTAATACAGTACAAGGTTTCAACTTTACCGTAACTGCAGCGTACCGAAAGAATTTAGACGACAACTTTAGTAGATATTGGAAGCTTTATTCCACTATGATTTATGGCTTTTCTGATGATAAATTCAGAATTAAGGGAGGCTTTCAAATGAAATTCAACAACATTAAAAAACCACAATTAACTATTGAAGCAGGATCTGAAACTAAACAGATAAATACTACCAATCCAATTTCAGCAAGAATAAATGATATATCCAGCCTTTTCTTTGAACTCAATTACCTAAAGTTATATGAGCGGCAATTTGCAGAAGTCTCATATCAGCAAGAATTGGTGAATGGGATATTTTTAATGTCAGATATAAGCTATCAACAACGTAACTCCTTATTTAATACCAGTAATAATTCTTGGGTAAACCGGGAAAATGTGCAATACACTTCCAACAATCCTTTACAACCTAATAACTTTGAAAGTGCTCCTTTTGCAGACCATCATATTTTTAAAATGAACTTGACCGGAAGAATTAATTTTAGTCAGAAATATTTAAGTTATCCAGAAAGTAAGGTAAATATCCCATCCAACAAATTCCCGACCTTATGGCTTACTTATGAAACTGGTTTTGGATCTGATGTGGATAATTATAATTTCAATCAAGTTAGAGCTGCTCTGGTACAAACAGTAAAATTAGGGAATAAAGGAAATTTTGCATATGCTTTAAAAGGTGGTGTATTTCTAGATGACAAGGAAATTTCCTTTTTAGATTATCAGCATTTTAACGGAAATCAGACCCGAATTGGAAATGGGTATTACCTCAACAAATTCCACTTATTACCATATTACCAATTAAGTACCAAGAACAACTATTTAGAATTACATGCCGAGCAAGATTTTCAAGGTTGGGTTCTCGGAAAATTGCCACTTATCAATAAATTAAATTATAACTTGATCCTCGGTGCGCATTCGCTTTCCATAGAAAATAATAAACCATACACAGAATTCTCTGTGGGTTTAGACAATTTAGGATTTGGAAAATATAGGTTGCTAAGATTGGATTATGTAGTCTCCAACTACCAAGGGAAACAAGAAGGTGCGTTTATATTTGGCCTTAAATTTCTGGGAATTTTTGAGTAAGTAATATTTGCATTGGTATTCTTCAATCCAAGTCATTCCTTTCAGACGGACATAATAGAAAAACTGTCATTCGGACGAAGGAGGAATCTCTTTATAAAAACAACTTATATGGGATTCTTCAATCCATTTCATTCCTTTCAGAATGACAAATTAGAGCGAATTGTCATTCCGACGAACGAGGAATCTCTGTATAAAACTCTTTTCTGGGATTTTTCAATACATTTCATTCCTTTCAGAAAAACATATGGGAAAGACCTGTCATTCCGACGAAGGAGGAATCTCTAAACAAAAAGGTATATTTCTTAGCAGCTATTTAAATTAAAGGCTTACTCGGATTAATTCTTATTCTCCAAAAGAGGAACAAATCTAAAATCGCCAAATTCTTCTTTATCGAATTCCTTATTAGATTTTCTTACAAAGAGGGTCATAACCTGAACCTTATCACCAATTGGAATTACTAATCTACCACCAACCTTTAACTGTGCCAATAAAGGCTTTGGAACAAAAGGAGCACCGGCTGTGACAATAATTTTATCGTAAGGAGCATATTCTTCCAATCCTTTATAGCCATCCCCAAAACTCAAATATTTTGGACGATATCCTATTTTAGATAAAAAAACCTTAGTCTTTCTGTACAATTCACGTTGGCGCTCTATACTATAAACTTTTGCGCCAAGTTCGCATAGAACCGCGGTTTGGTATCCACTTCCGGTACCTATCTCTAAAACTGTATCTCCTTTTTGAATCTCTAACAATTCAGTTTGAAATGCTACCGTATAAGGCTGAGAAATTGTTTGATCTGCACCTATGGGAAAGGCTTTATCTTGATAAGCATGATCTTCAAAACTACTATCCATAAACAGGTGACGAGGAATTTTATTTATTGCTGCCAAGACCTTTTTATCTTTTACCCCTTTTGCTTCCACAATTGCTGCCAATTGTTGTCTTTTACCTTTATGTCTAAATGTATCCTTCAACGCTTAAAATTCCTTTTGTGGCATAAAATTAAGCAATCTAGCCCTAGCCTTCCAAGTAAGTTTTAATTATTATTTAACGCAGTACCTAATTCATTTACAACCAAAATGGTATTGGCTTTACCCCAAGAAATACTATTTTTGTTGAAAACGTAAAAACATGCTAAAAGCTGGTGTATTTGGTGCAGGGCATTTGGGAAAGATCCATTTAAAATTGCTTCAACAATCTTCTGAATATGATTTGATTGGATTTTATGACGGTGACAAACAGAGAGCTAAGGAAATAGAATTGGAATTTGGTTATAAGAGTTTTGAAACTGCTGAAGCTTTGATTGCGGCAGTAGATATGATAGATATAGTTACACCTACTATTTCCCATTTCGAAATAGCCAAACAAGCCATCACTGCAGGAAAGCATCTCTTTATTGAAAAACCCATTACTTCTACCTACGAGGAAGCTGAAGAACTTATTTCTCTAGCTAAATACCATAAGGTGAAAGGACAAGTAGGACATGTAGAGCGTTTTAATCCCGCATTTAAAGCCGTTAAAGATAAGATTGGTCAACCTATGTTCATTGAAGCGCACAGATTGGCAGAGTTCAACCCTCGTGGGACAGATGTTCCTGTTGTGCTAGATCTTATGATACATGATATAGATGTTATCCTTAGCGTTGTAGATTCCAAAGTGAAAAATGTATACGCAAGTGGCGTTTCCGTAATTAGTGAAACCCCAGATATTGCTAATGCACGAATCCAATTCGAGAATGGATGTGTTGCCAATTTAACTGCTAGCAGGATTTCTTTAAAGAATATGCGTAAAGCTAGATTTTTTCAGCGGGATGCTTATATTTCAGTAGATTTTCTGGAACGTAAGTGTGAAGTGGTTAAAATGAAGGATGCACCTGAAGATCCAGACGATTTTGCCATGATCCTTCAAAATGCAGAAGGCATAAAAAAACAGATTTATTTCGAAAATCCAACAATAGATACGAACAACGCCATTTTAGATGAGTTGGAATCTTTTGCGTATTCGATCAACAAGAACACAACACCTGTAGTTTCTTTAGAACAAGGCGCATTAGCCTTGAAAGTGGCGAATATGGTGATAGAAAGTTTTAAATTATAAATTTATACGGTTGCTCTTCAAATAGCGATCAGATTAAAAAATATAAAATGAAAAATATTGCAGTAATTGGTGCAGGAACAATGGGTAATGGGATTGCTCATACTTTTGCACAAAGCGGATTTAAAGTTAATTTAATAGACATCTCTAAAGAGAGCCTCCAAAAAGGATTGGATACCATTTCCAAGAATTTAGACAGAATGGTTTCCAAAGAGAAGATCACAGAAGCCGATAAAACAAGTACTTTAAAGAATATAAAGACTTTTATCGACATTCCCTCTGGAGTAAAAGGTGTTTCTTTAGTGATAGAAGCAGCAACAGAAAATGAAGATCTTAAATTAAAGATCTTCGATCAGTTAGATTCTAATTGTGATGAAAACACGATTCTTGCTACCAACACTTCTTCTATTTCTATTACCCAGATAGCATCTAAGATCTCTAATCCATCTCGGGTAATTGGGATGCACTTTATGAACCCGGTGCCAGTGATGAAATTGGTAGAAATCATTCGTGGATATAATACCAGTGACGAGGTTACAAAAACCATTATGGACCTTTCAGAAAAACTAGGTAAGAGCCCGGTTGAGGTAAATGATTATCCAGGTTTTGTAGCAAATAGAATTCTAATGCCAATGATAAACGAGGCAATTGAAACGCTTTACAATGGTGTTGCCGGAGTTTATGAAATAGACACGGTAATGAAATTAGGAATGGCACATCCAATGGGACCGCTAGAACTTGCAGATTTTATTGGATTAGACGTTTGTCACTCTATCCTACAGGTAATGTACAAAGGATTTAAAAATCCTAAATACGCCGCTTGTCCGCTCTTAACCAATATGGTTCGCGCTGGAAAATTAGGTGTGAAATCTGGGGAAGGATTCTATGATTATTCTGAAAACCGAAAAGCTGAAAAAATTTCAAAACAATTCAGTTAAAACATTTCACTTAGCTATCTTCTATAAAAGCGGTTTTTGATCGCGCTTAATTCTGAATAAAAATAGTTGGCAAAAATAGTTCCTTTCAAAGCAGTTCGACCTACCAAAGACAAGGCTGGAATGGTTACATCCAGACCTTATGAAGATTATAGTGTTGGCGAACTCAAAGCACAACTGGATTATAATCCGTTTTCTTTCTTGCATATTATTAATCCTGGATATAAATTTCAGCATGAAATAACTGGAGAGAAAAGGTTTCAGTTGGTGAAGAATAGGTATTTGGAATTTAAAGAGGATAATATTTTTATCCAAGATGCATCTCCTTGCTACTATTTTTATAAGATAGTGACCAGAATGCATACATTTTCCGGAATAATTGCTGCTGCCAGCGTTCAGGATTATGAAGATAATTTTATTAAAAAACACGAAGACACAATTGCCTACCGTGAAAATCTATTTAAAGATTATTTAAAAGTAGTTGGTTTTAATACAGAACCGGTTTTACTTACCTATCCAGACTCAACAATTATAGATGAGATCATGGCAGGAGTTGTAAAAACTAAGCCGGAATATGAATTTTCTACCTATAATAAGGACATTCATTATTTGTGGAAGATCTCCGAATCTGATTCTGTAGAAAAGATACAATCTGAATTTGAAAAGATGCCTGCTTTATACATTGCAGATGGGCATCATAGAAGTGCTTCCTCCTATTTACTAGCAAAGGAATCTAAAGATGCTAATCCAAATCATACGGGTGATGAGCCTTATAACTATTTCATGAGTTTTCTTATTTCTGAAAGCAAATTAATGATCTATGAATATAGCAGATTGATTAGAGACTTGAATGGATTAAGCAAAGAAGAATTCCTAATGCAACTAGATTTGTGGTTTAGGATAGAAGTAAGAGGTTTAGAAGTGTACACCCCTACCAAAAAGCATCATTTCAATATGTATCTGAATGGCGAATTCTATTCTTTACACCTTCGAAAAACCAATTATGAGTTCACAGATTCCCTAAGTGAATTGGATACTTATATTTTATATCAAAAGGTTTTAAAGCCTATTTTAGGAATTGAAGACCTGAGAAATGACAACAGGATTGCATATATACATGGAAGGAACGATCTGATTGAAATTAAATCTCAAGTAGATAGCGGTAATTTTGCAGTAGGTTTTGGAATGCTTCCATTAACTATAGACGAAATAAAAAAAGTAGCAGACGAAGGTTTAATAATGCCTCCAAAAAGCACGTATATAGAACCCAAATTAAGAAGCGGACTAACTATTTACGAATTTTAAAATAGTCATTATTAAAAAATGATTCCCTTCAATTGGGGCTATTAATCAGTATATTTAGTATTCATTTACAACAACATATGGAAATTTCCGAAAGTATAAAGAAATATAAAGGAGAACTTGGTGAAGACGTTACTTTGGTGGCTATCTCTAAGACCAAGCCTGCCGAGGAACTTATGCAGGCTTATAATGCAGGACAACGCATTTTTGGAGAGAATAAAATTCAGGAAATGACTGAGAAGTGGGAAACACTTCCAAAGGATATAAATTGGCATATGGTTGGTCACGTGCAGCGAAACAAGGTTAAATACATGGCACCATTTGTGAGTTTGATTCACGCTGTAGATAGCCTTAAACTATTAAAAGAGATTAATAAAGAGGCTAAAAAGAATAATCGTATCATCGCCTGTTTACTTCAGATAAAAATCGCAAAAGAAGACACGAAATTTGGAATAGATGCTGAGGAAGCAAAAGAGATCTTAGCTTCAGAAAAATTCTCTGAATTGAAAAATATCGAAGTAAAAGGATTGATGGGAATGGCTACATATACGGATGAAGAAGCCGTGGTGAGAGGAGAATTTGATTATTTAAAATCTGTATTTGAGAGTATAAAGAAAGAGCAGCCCAACTTTGAGATTTTGTCTATGGGTATGAGCGGGGATTATGAATTAGCAATAGCATGTGGAAGTAATATGGTGCGAATTGGTAGCTCTATATTTGGAGAACGGAATTATAATTAAGAGAAAAAGAATTTTTGTACGCAATATTAGACATAGAAACTACCGGTGGTAAGTATAATGAAGAGGGAATTACAGAAATAGCTATTTACAAATTTGATGGCTCAAAAGTAGTAGATCAATTTATAAGTCTTGTAAACCCAGAACAACCTATCCAACCTTTTGTGATTGGGTTAACTGGTATAAATAATGAAATGCTTCGCAATGCTCCTAAATTTTATGAGGTAGCTAAGCGAATTGTAGAGATCACGACGGGTTGCATAATTGTTGCGCATAATTCCAAATTTGATCATAGAATACTTCGATTAGAATTTCGCCGATTAGGTTTCGCATTTGAACGTAAAACACTGTGTACTGTAGAACTTTCTAAAAAATTGATCCCTGGACAGGTTTCTTATAGTTTAGGCAAATTAGTTAGAGCTTTAGGAATTCCTTTAAGCGATAGGCATCGAGCAAGTGGAGATGCTCAGGCAACGGTTAAATTGTTCAAAATGCTGCTGACTAAAGATCTTGAAAAAGAGATCTTGAAAGAGACCATACGCAATGAACCTTCCCAACAATTAAATACTAAATTAATCCAGATAATAGACGAATTACCTTCTATTACTGGCGTTTATTATTTACATAATGATGAAGGAGAAATAATCTATATCGGAAAGAGCAAAAATATTCGAAAACGAATAAATCAGCATTTTACCAATGATTATCATAAATCTAAGGAGGTTCAAAATGAAGTAGCTTCGGTTAGTTTTGAAGCTACCGGAAATGAATTGATCGCTTTATTAAAGGAAAATGAAGAGATAAAGCAGAATAAACCCAAATATAATAAAGCTTCCAATAAGAATCTTTTCAGCTATGCCTTATATCAATTTGTAGATGAAAATGGATATATCAATTTAAAGATAGCCAGATCTGATGCTCGAAAAAAGAGTATTACCACTTTCACCAACTTACAGCAAGCAAGATCTGTATTAAATACTATTATTGAAAAGCATCATCTTTGCCAGAAACTAACAGGATTACATATTGGCAAAGGCAATTGTTTTAGTTACACCATAAAATCTTGTAAAGGCGCTTGCCTAAATATTGAAACTCCAGAAGAGTATAATTTTAGAATACAAGAAGTAATTGCGCTTTATAGTTTTCAAAATCAGAACATGTTGGTGATAGATCGCGGACGTGATATTGACGAAAAAAGTGCATTACTAGTAGAGGAAGGTGTGTTTAAAGGAATAGGCTTTTTCAATTTGAATCATCAAATGAACAATTTGGATATTATTCGATCGATTATTACCCCTATGACAAATGATAAAGACGCTCAACACATCATTCAGAGTTATTTAAGAAAGAATAATAAATTAAAGATTATCCAACTTGCTGCTCAGGATACTAGTATTTAATACACGTACATTTTTTTTGAAAGTTATAGGTTTTATTTAATAATTGCAGAAAATAGCTAACTTTAGCCCTAACTAAATAATCCTCTTTGGGAAAAATAGAATTTGATAAAGATCATGCGGCTTGGAGAGTAAAACTTTATAATATTATTTATGAAGCAGATACCTCTTTAGGAAAGTTATTTGATGTAGTGCTCCTTATTCTTATTGTATTTAGCATTATTTTAGTAATGCTGGAAAGTGTTTCAAGTTATAATATAAAATATCACGACCAGTTTTATATTGCAGAGTGGATAATTACTATTTTCTTTAGTATAGAATATATTCTAAGGATCATTACTATAAATAAACCTACAAATTATATTTTCAGTTTTTATGGAATTGTAGATCTACTCTCCACAATTCCATCTTACATCATATTTTTTGTTGGAGGAAGTAACATGTTCTTAGCAGTACGAGCATTGCGATTACTCAGGGTTTTTAGAATTCTAAAAGTAACTAGATACATTGGAGAATCTCAAAAACTGTTAAGCGCACTAAATAACAGCCGAGCCAAAATAAGCATCTTTCTTTTTGCGGTACTAATAATATGTATTATTACAGGAACCTTAATGTATCTGGTAGAAGGTCCAGATAATGGTTTTACAAATATTCCAATAAGCATTTATTGGTGCATAGTAACACTCACTACTGTTGGATTTGGAGATATTCACCCTCTAACTCCCTTAGGTAGATTTATAGCTTCATTTATAATGATAGTTGGTTACGGGGTTATTGCAGTACCTACCGGAATTGTAGGTGCAGAGATCTCTAAGGATATGAGCAAGAATGACGAAAAAAGTTTAAAGCTTTGTACTACTTGTGGAGAAAAAGACCATAAAACAGCATCAGAATATTGTCATAATTGCGGAAACAAGTTAAATGAAAGCTAAGTATTTAATTAGCGTAGTTGGCCCTACCGCAATTGGAAAAACCAATTTAAGCATTAAGTTGGCTCAGGCTTTTAATACCGAAATTATATCGGCAGATTCCAGACAATTCTATAAGGAGATCCCAATTGGAACTGCAGCTCCTTCCAAAAAAGAATTAAGTCTAGCTCCTCATCATTTTATTCATAATAGATCTATTGAAGATGATTATTCTGTAGGCGATTTTGAACGTGAGGCATTGTTGGCTTTGGATGCCGTTTTTGAAGAAAATAAATATGCTATTTTGGTAGGCGGCAGCGGATTATATATAAAAGCACTTTTAGAGGGATTAGATAATTTTCCTGAAATAGACCCATCAATCAGGGAACAATTAAATCACGTTTATACTTCGGAAGGTCTTGAGCCTTTACAAAAACAGTTACAGCAACTAGATCCAACCTATTACCATCAAATAGATATTCAAAATCCGCATCGAGTAATTAGAGCATTAGAAATATGTTTTGGATCTGGAAAGTCCTTTTCGTCATTTTTAGCACAAGCAAAACCAAAGCGTAATTTCAATATAATTTCAATTGGATTAGATGCTCCTAGAGAAGAGATTTACGATCGGATCAATTTAAGGGTTGATGCTATGATGGATGAAGGTTTGCTGGAAGAAGCGCAAGCACTATATCCAAAAAGAAGATTGAATGCCCTGAATACCGTTGGTTACAAAGAATTATTTTCGTTTTTCGAAGGGAGAATAGATCTTGAAACCGCTGTGGAGGAAATAAAGATGAATTCCAGAAGATATGCTAAAAGGCAATTAACATGGTTTAGAAAAAATAAGGAAACCACTTGGTTTAATTATAAAACTCCCTTTCAAGAAATAGAAAAATTTATCAGTTCAAAAATAGATTCAGCTTCAGAAACTTCAACTTAGATTTATCATTTTTGTCAAAATCTACTAGTCAATAATCACTCTTATAATTGAAATACCTTCAGAAGTGAACAATTTTAAGATATAAACTGCATTCTGAACGCCACTTAGATCCATTGTGTATTGAAGATCTGATTCTAAAAATTCCTTGAACATGATTATTCTTCCTCTAAAATCATAAGCTTCTACCCTATCTATATATACTCCTGTAGGAGTGGCAAATTGAAATGGTCCAGGAGTAGGATTTGGATAGATAAAAATATATTCTACTTCTGGTAAAGGAATAATCTCACAATTTCCAGTAATTGTAACAACTACATTAGCGCTGGAAACATTCCCGCTGTTATCTGTAGCAGTAAAAGTTAGCATATTTTCACCAAGATCTTTACAACTAAAGGTCATTTTGCTTAAACTAAAACGAAGTTCTCCACAATTATCTATTGTACCATTATCTATCATTTCTGGCGTGATACTTATGGATCCAAAATTATTTAAGGAGATAGTTAAAGGTTGAATATTAATTATAGGAGCAATGTTGTCTATAACACTTACTTTTATTTCACAAGAACCTTGTATCTCACTATTAGAGTAAGTTAATGTTACTGTATTCTCCCCAACATCTGAGCAGCTAAAGGTGTTTTTAGAAACTGAAAATTGGAGATCTGCCGGTCTTGAGGTAAATAGATCTCCAGCATTTAAGCTGGCATTTCCGTTTATATCTATTTCTAGAGTTACACTTTCTTTACAAGTAACTGTATTATCTGATACTCTTATTACTTCAATTCTTGCCGTAGATGGAGTAGAATTAAGACTTCCATCGTTAGCAGTATATGTAAAGGAATCTATTCCAAAATAATTACTATTTGAAATATAGATGAAAGAACCATCTGGATTTAGAGTAAGTGTTCCAGAGGTTACATTGGTAACTAAAACGGCTGTAAGTGTATCTCCGTTGGCATCAGAATCATTATTAAGCACGCCACTTCCGGCAGCAACAGACAAACTAACATTCTGTAAAGTGGAGTAAATATCATCAACACTTATTGGGGCAGAATTTGGAGAATTTGCAGAATTAACTGTTATGATTACAGTAACAACATTAGAATTGGCTGTACCATCATTTGCTAAATAAATAAAACGATCTTCACCAGTAAAATTATTATTTGGAATATAGATAAAAGATCCATCTTGGTTTAAGGTCAAGTTCCCATTGGTAGTGGAGGATTGTAGAATTGCAATTAAGTCGTCACTATCTGCATCGGTATCATTTCCTAAAATACCTGTGGCTGGAATGCTTAATGTAATATTTTGATTAGTGTTATAATTATCGGAATTAGCAATTGGTGGAGCGTTAGGCGGAGGATCTGCATTTACAGTTATGGTTACCAATGTAACATTAGAGTTCTCGATGCCATCATTTGCAACATACGTAAACGTATCGCGACCAGTAAAATTATTATTTGGAGTATAGGTAAAAGATCCATCTTGGTTTAAGATCAAACTACCATTGGAAGTTGTGGTTTGAAGGATTGCTGTAAGAGCATCATTATCGGCATCAGAGTCATTCCCTAAAATACCTACGGCGGGAATGCTTAATGTTATATTTCTACTGGTATTGTAATTGTCGGCATTTGCAATTGGAGGAGTGTTGGCTGCATTATTTTCGGTTAAAATCACCATAAATGTACATGTAGCAACATTACCTGCAATATCTTCTACCCTAATTGTAAGCTCGGTATCGTCATAAATTATGGTTCCTACATTAGGAATTTGCTCTATTTTGGCAACTGCACAATTATCTGAAGCTTGAGCCTCTAAGGAATAATTAGGCAAAGAAAATCCGTTTTCAGGATTAAAAGTTTCATTCTGATCACCAGGACAAATAATTTCTGGTTTTATATTATCTTTTGCTATTAACTCTACTTCGCAAGTATCAATCTGATCTTCAAATTTAGCAGTAATGGTAAGTGTGAGCGAATTATTTACACTGAATCCAGGCGCTATATTTTGTGTGATAATAGCACCTTCTATATTGGTATTTATGGTAGCTGCGATATCTGGGATTAGATAACTACAATTTGAATCCACCTCGAAGGTCTGAATTCCGGGGCAATTCAAAATTTGAAGTTCGGTATTCTTGAAAAATTCAATTTTGAACTGGCAAGCGATAAAGTTATTATTTTCATCACCTACTCTAAACGTTGCGTTTGTATCGTCAGTAATTACAGTATTGGGTGCTGGGTTTTGAGAATATGATAAAGTTTGGCTGCAATTATCGGAACTGGAATATAAGGCAGAAAAATCTGGAACGGTATAGGTTTTCTCTGTGGTGTATTCGACTAATATTTCTTGAGGACAGGAAACTGTTGGAGCGATTTTGTCTGTAACTGTAAATATTGCAGTACAGGTATCAAAAAGTGAAGAATCATCTTTATCGGTTACCGTAAGAGTAACTTGGTTGCCGTTTCCTAAATCTGCACAAGTAAAACTGGTTTTGCTTAAACTTAAACTCACATTGTCCGCTTCTGCATCACCATCATAAACTTGGGTCGCATTCAGCGTTGCATTTCCATTAGCATCTAAAGAAATAGTTACTGGTTTACATTTGGCTTCCATGGGCGGCGCGTTATCTACTACCTCGATGGTTGTAGTGCATTCTTTTTTATTATCAGAACTGTCTGTTATAGTAAGAGTAATTGTTTTAGTTCCGACAGTTGTAAATGTGTTCGGGGAAACTTCTCTATTCACTATTTCGCAATTGTCACTAGAACCGTCATCAATGTCGGATGCGGATATAGTTACAGAACCATTATTTAAAACAAATTCTTTACCCGGAGCAACACACTTCGCTACTGGTTTTATATCATCCAAAACAGTAATTATTGCCTTACAGGTCTCAGAAAGCGAAGAATCATCTTTATCGGTTACCGTAAGAGTAACTTCATTGCCGTTTCCTAAATCTGCACAGGTAAAACTGGTTTTGCTTAAACTTAAACTCACATTGTCCGCTTCTGCATCACCACCATAAACTTGTGCTGCAGTTAGCGTGGCATTTCCATTAACATCTAACGAAATAGTTACTGGTTTACATTTGGCTTCCAGCGGTGGCGTGTTATCTACAACCTCAATGGTTGTAGTACAATCATCTATTTTACCAAAACCATCTGTTATAGTTAGAGTAACAGTTTTTGTTCCGACAGTTGTAAATGTGTTCGGGAAAACTTCTCTATTTACTATTTCGCAATTGTCATTAGAACCGTCATCAATATCGGATGCGGATATAGTTACAGAACCATTA
>JBBSVD010000015.1:0-32154 GCA_038233835.1 Flavobacteriales bacterium
TCTGGAAAATTGCTTAAAATAAATTGTTTGTATTTTAAAGCTTCAACAGAATTCCCTCTCTCGGTATTTATCTTATATAAATAATAATTTGCTGGAACAACCAATCGCTCTTCCGTAGTAAAATCCAGAAGATTTGTCAATTTTTCTGAAGCCAGATCGGGCTTGTTATATTTTTCCTTATAAATTAAGCCGAGACTATAATAAGCATCGTTTCTTTCCTTTTCTAATTCTGCAATCTGCGTTAAGTCTGTTGGGATTTGATCTAGATATGTTTTTGCTGCGAATTGAGGATTGCTAGATATAATAATGCCTGAAACCTCATCTAAACCATCTGCTGTAGTTGCTGCAAAATTAGAATTGTTCAATCTCCAGTTATCCTTTAACTCTCGAGGTCCCCAAATTCTTAGAAATTCCTGTAGTCCAGACGCTACTCTTCTGCTATTGTAAAAATAAAAGGTGTTTGCTGGATCAGAGCCATTAATTCCGGGAGGTGCACCAGGCGTGTTTCTAAATGCTGGAGCAGAATTGGGAGTAGCTGGCACATCGATACCTTCTTTGGCTTTTAAAACTGCAGTTTGTTTTAAGTTTTCGGCATATCTAGTAAAATAATCTACACGTTCATCTTCCGGCATTGCCACAAATCGTAAGATGCTATCATTCTTTTCTGCAATTTCTTCATAATAGATAACATCATTCAAGTTCTCACGCTTTCGTTTTACAAAGAAATAATCTCTGGATGTATTTGGGATCTTGGTCATGGTGCTATCATAATAAGCACTGGCCTCTCTATATAAAGCCTTATCGAAATTTAAATTCCCTAAGGTTTCGTAATTCAAAGAGATCAAATAATTATCCTGAGAAGGTTCTTTTAAAGACTTATTATAATATTTGGCAGCAAGTTTAGTAGAATCTATATGATTGTAATATTCTGCCATCTGAAAATAGATCTTATCCAAAAAAGGCCTGTTGTCTCTATTGGCTTCCATTTCATTTAGTTCTGCCAATAAATCTGAAGGATTCTGAGTGTCAAAATTGAAGTTTCTGGATTGTTCTATCTGTGCATTTACCAAATATTCACGTGGAGTTTTCCTGTTTAAATCTATCACTTTATCAAATGCGTAAGTTGCGCTATCTCTTTTCTGAAGTAAATTATAAAGTTGACCTTCTATATAATAATATCGACCTTTTTCGTCGTTATTATCGGTATAATCGGCAGCAATTCTTATGGGTACAATTGCTGAATCTGGCAAATTACTATTTATATATGCTTGTGCCAGCATTGCATTAGCATCTGCCCTATCTTGATCTTTTAAGGATTCTGCCTTGATAATCCTTTTCAGGTTTTTTATGGCTAATTTATTATTCTGAAGTCTAATATTGGTTTTTTCCCTCCAGATCTGAGCATGATTAATAGTATTACTCGCTGGATATTTATATAGAATATAGTTAAAGGCTTCTAACGCTGGTAGGAATCGTTGGTCAAAATATCTAGCTTTTCCCAATAACAAATACGCTTCATCTATCTGCGGATTCTTCTCTTTACCTTTAATTAACATGGAGTGCTTCTGGATGGCTTTTGTGGCTTTTTCTTCAGCAAGCTTAAAAGATTCATTTTTTACAGTTCCCGGCAAGGAGATCTCTTCAGAAACTTGCATTCTTTCAACAGGAAGTATTTCCCAGAAGTTTTCATTATAAGCTTGAGCAACTTCATCTTTACCTTGTTGCAAAGCAAGATCACCATTATATAAAATGTTAAATTCTGTACCAATGGAATGCCAATTCCTGTTGATAAATTTATCCTTCTTTCTGGAACAACCAGCAATAGCTATCAACAAAACAAGGTAACTTATAACATGTGTAAATCTATTCAAAATCAATACGTTCTTGATATTATAAATAACTGAAATGCTTTACATTTAGTGTGCTAAAATACGTTTCTTTTTAGATATTGAATGTCACTAATATCAATGGAGTAAGGCTCGATTATTGTTCTATTGCTAAATCTCTGGAAAAGTATGTTTCCAATTCGGTTAAGGTTGCCGGAGAGGTGATGATATCTTTTACTAATATACCTTTATCCAATACTACAATTCGCTCACAAACTTCGGTGATATGAATAAGATCATGGCTAGAGATTAAAATAGTGGTTTCTTTTTGTGCGGTAAGATCTTTAATTATCTTCTTTAATCTTATTTGTGTGGTTGGATCTAAATTGGCAAAAGGCTCATCTAAAATTATCACCTTTGGATTGCCAATTAAAGCGGCTACAATTCCAACTTTTTTCTGATTTCCTTTCGAAAGGTCTCGCAAGTATTTACGCCTTCCTAAGATCTCTCCATGGAAGAAGTCATCAAAAGTCGCCAAAAGAGCATCCACATCAGCTTTATTTTGCTTTCTAAGATCTCCTATAAAATAAAAGTACTCTTCAGGTGTAAGATAGCCTATCAAAAAGCTCTCATCTATAAAAGAACTGGTAAATGCCTTCCAATCTTCGTTCTGACTTACAGTGATTTCATTATTAAAGATGTTTCCCGTGGTTGGTTGAATAAGGTCTAAAAGCATACTGAAAAAGGTTGTTTTTCCTGCTCCATTGTTACCTACTAATCCAAAACTTTGCCCATTTGGAATATCTAAGTGCTCCATGAGAAAGACTGTAACGCCGTTATAAACTTTAGATAGATTTGTTGCTGTGATCATGTTTACATGTTTTATTGTCCAGATTGTTTAAAACCTTCAATCATGGCATATTTATTTCGTTTGTATCGAAGCGCTATAAAACTTATCGCTTTGTTTCTTAGGATTAATCCTAGAATTCCTAGTACGAACAAAACGGTGAGTCCGCTTTCAAAAGAAATTGTTTTATAAAAGATCCAGAATAACAATACAGGCATCACCATTAAAGGCAGTCCAACTATCCATTGAGCTGCTCCGGTTCCCTGATAATTCATAAATGGGCTTTTATCCAGATCTATTCTTTTCCTATTAAAGGAACCTGAATATAATAAAATGGGTATGTTAATGCCTATGTTGTAGACGGCACATACCATATTTACCATTAATATTTTCCATCCATAATACACATAAGGTGTGGAGAGTATAGCGAGTATTACCACACTTACTGTTATTAATCCTGCCTTGGCAGTTAAATAGGTTTTTAAAGGGATATTTTGTGCCATGATAAGCGGAAAATATCCTGCATCCCAAGCTGGGATAAATTGCCCAAAGTTGATCATGAAGATACCGGTGATAAAGATCCCGGCAAAAATATAAAAGGCGGGCATCTCTCGATAGGTGTCATTTGTATAAAAAATAAGACCATAAGCCAAAAATATTATGGATAAATAGATGGTGGTTTTAGGTCTTTTATTTCTCCAAATAAGTTTGAGATCTTGCTGCAAGTAAGGCGCGAGATCACCGAACCTTTTGGTCCATAAGAAATCTTTGGTATTTGCATCTTTTACTTCTTCTTTTAAACTTGCGTCTAAATAAAATTTACTTTCCAAGTCCTTCTGATTCCATTTATAAAATAATATAAAGATCAAGATTGGTAAAACTGCAAGCCATGGCTGTTGTAATAGTTCATTTAATCCCTTTCCAAACCAAACACTGCTTTGGAAGATCTGGAAATAATCTAAAACCCCAAGAATTGCAATAATTCCTACTATCGGTAATAGCGCTTTTATATTATCTGTAAATTTTTTCTTTATCAGAAAATTTGCGAAATTTATAGAAAGCGTCAAACCTATCATTGCGATCATCCAGGCAATTATCGAGAGCGTATCAAAACTGTTCTTATAAATATTGAATATCCCGAATGGTATAATTATTAATAATGGCAGAAAGTTAAAAAAGGAATACAAGGATTTCCCCAACACAAAATTCACCACTTCTCTCCTTTTAATTGGGAGTAGCATTAAAGGTTTTATATCGAGTATCGGTAAATTTTGAAGTAAGAATCTATAAGACAATTCCAGCGTTAACCATACCAGTACAAAGCGATTGACCAAATAAATGGGTTCTTCACTAGGGAAATATTGTTTTATTAATGGGTACAATCCAATTCCAAATAAGAGGAAGACTGCGGTAAAGTATAATCCTAAAAACGCCATGAGAATTTTAAGGCCAATACTCTTGCCAACACTTGCCGATCTAAAAAATGATTTCCACTCTAGCGAGAATAAACGCTTGAACATATTAAAAGGTTTTTATAGAAGTATGGAAATTTACCAATTTGTTACAAATAAAAAACTACAGACTTTGTATTTTTGCAGCCAAATTACAAGACATGAATAAATTTTATAGCCTAAATATAAAAGAAATTATTCGCGAAACAGAGGAAGCGGTGAGTATATCTTTTGAAGTGCCAGATAATCTTAAAGATGTTTTTTCTTTTAAGGCCGGCCAATACATTACTATTAAGACTCTTATAGATGGAAAAGAAGTGCGTAGAGCTTATTCTTTATGTTCTGCTCCAGATACCAATACTTATAAAGTTACCGTAAAAGAAGTTGAAGGTGGATCTTTTTCTGTATTAGCCAATAATAAATTTAAGGCAGGTGATGTTTTGGAAGTACATCCTCCAGAGGGAAAATTTATTTTTGAACCAGGAACCACGAAACATAACTATGCCGCTTTTGCTGCTGGAAGTGGAATCACTCCTGTGCTTTCTATCATTAAGGCCATGCTTCAGAAAGAGTCTGAAAGTAAATTCGTGCTTGTATATGGAAATAAAACTCCAAATGATACTATCTTCTTCAAGGAACTTCTGGAACTTCAGATGAAATATCCGCAAAGATTATTCATCGAGTTTGTATATAGCAGAATTCAGGAGGAAAATGCACACTTCGGAAGAATAGAGAATAGTACCGTAAACTATGTTTTAAAGAACAAGTTCGACGGAATGGATTTCGAAAAATTCTATTTATGCGGACCTGAAGTTATGATAGAAAATGTTTCCGAAATTCTTCAGAAGAATGGAGTAACCAAGGAAAATATCCTATTCGAATTGTTTACCACAAGCGATACTGGATCTTTGGAAATTGAAGTGGAAGGGGAAACTCAACTTACGGTTTTGGTAGACGATGAAGAGACCACTTTTTCTATGGATAAGAAATCTACTGTTCTAGATGCTGCTTTAGGCCATGATCTGGATGTTCCATATTCTTGTCAAGGCGGAATTTGTAGCAGTTGTATTGCAAGAATAACTGAGGGAAAGGCTGAAATGGCAAAAAACCAGATATTAACAGACAGTGAAATAGCTGAAGGTTTAATTCTTACTTGCCAAGCACATCCACTTACTCCAAACCTAAAAGTAGATTATGACGATGTTTAGATTAGGATTTTAAATTTAAAATCTCATTAATCTTTAATGCCACATATTCCGGAGAAATGTTGCGCATCACATCTTCGTAGCCTGCTGGTACTCTGTTTCCATAAATAGAGGTCGGGATCTGTGGATATTTATTCAGATCTGGCAATATGCAATTTTCCATAGGTTGCCCAAATGGTATAAAACCTGCATAAGGATGCGTAACTCCCCAGATTGTTAAGGTAGGAGTTCCATAAATAGCTGCTAAATGCGCATTCCCACTATCCATAGAAAGCATCGCATCTAAATTGGAGATGAGCGCTAGTTCTTCTTCAAAAGTCAACTGTCCGGCTAATGAAGTTACTCGTTCAAATTTTGAAGCCAGTTCTGCTAATTTTTTTACTTCCTCTTTGCCGCCACCAAAAAGAAAAACCTGAGATTTTCCAGCTTTTTCCAACTGCAAAAGCACTTGTTCCATAAGATCTAAAGGATATACCTTAGAATTGTGCTGTGCAAAAGGGGCAATACCTAACCATTTTAAAGGAGTTGTGCCCGTAATCTTCCTAATGTTAGGTGAGATCTTTTGTTTTTCAGGGAATTTGTGTAGACTTAGATTTATTGGGTAGCCTAATTCTTCAAAAACATCTGCATAGCGTTGAGGGGTAGTTTTTAATTGCTTAAAGACTTTATTATTGGCTGCGGAAAGCGCTTTCTTCTCGGCTCTTCCCTTATCTATCTGCTTAACCGGAATTCCGTAAAAATAAAAAACAGATTTTAAAACATTACTTCTTAGCACATCGTGCACATCTGCAACAGCATCTATATCAAGATCTCGCAGATCCTTTGCAAGCCTACTTAAACCAAAAACTCCGCTATGTTCTCCGTTAATATCTGCTTCGTAGATCTTAACATTAGAAATATCCTTAAAGATTGGCGAAAAAAATTTACGGGTAAGTAAAGTGATCTTTAATTTTGGATAAGTATCCGCAACTACTCGAAGCACAGGAGCAAGCATAGCAACATCTCCTAGGGCGGAAAACCTAATTACCAATATATGTGCTTCAGCATGTCTCGGCTTTATATATTTGCCTTCAGAAGTATTCGATATATTGGTATTTCGGCTCACAGCTAGTTTTTCTTTCTTAAAACAGGATTTAATTCATCATCATTGTACATTTTCATTTGCTTGTATACCTTCATGTATTTATCTCCGTTTTCAATATTTTCAAGTAGCCTATCTATTGCTGAAGATAGATCTACACGTTGTTCTAATAAAATATTCAATTTGGTTTTACAGTTCTTACGGTGATCTGCAGAAGCATCTTCCCTCTGCACTTCTTCATCCATATGAAAGATCTTAAGGGCAAGAATAGATAATCTATCAATCGCCCAAGCGGGACTTTCAGAATTAATAGTTGCAGAGCTTTTTGGAATTAATTTTTTGAACTTTTCAAGGAAATAACTATCTATAAACTCCACCATATCTGTTCTATCTTGGTTAGAGGCATCGATCATTCTTTTCAAAGTTAAAGCTTCAACCGCATCTATATTAGGATCTCTAATTATGTCTTCATAATGCCACTGTACCGTATCTATCCAAGATTTTCTATATAGCAAATGCTCTATAAGCTGCGAATCTTTATTAAAAGGATTTTCGAAAGCTTGTTCTACTGTATTTTCTAAATGGTAGGTATCTATTACTTCTTTAAAGATCTTATTTGCTTTTGCTGAAAACATAGTTAATTTAAATTTGAATTATGATAAAATGCCTATTTCGGCATAAAATTGAATTTTTAGCAAAAAATGCTAAAGAAAACAAAGGTATTATATTTTAAAATAGTGGAAAACCTGAAGTTATATAAAATTCAGAAGTATTTAGAAAAATATGGGGATTAGAATTGGCATAAGAATAAGCCCAATTAGAAGGATCTCCTTAAAAGTTCTTTCTTTCTTTCCTTCAAAATAATTAGAAGCTATAATGGAAAGTGGCACAAAGAAAAACAACAATTCACTCCCATTCTTCACAGGAGAAAAAATGGCTACAAGTATAGAGATAAGCAATGTGATAAAAACCAGAATGTAAGTAGGTCGTGACCTTATTCCCGCTTGTTGGAAGATCTTAAAATAGTAAGACAAGGTCCATAATGCAAGCGTTATCAAAATGCTTAATGGAATAAACAATAAAGGGTCTCGATAATTCTCAAAACAAAAAGAGCTCTCTTGGAACCAAGCTGTTAAACTATAAAAAGCATCATTTACCAAGATATGAAATGTAGCAACCAAGATAAAAACTACAAAAATAGACACAAATGGGATCAACCAATTCTTGAAATAGTTAACCGCGTGAAATAGGATCCCACAATAAACAATAATTAGAAAAAGGATGGCCCAAAAATAAAAGAGCGAAGCAATACATATCCAAAATGTAGCATCGAAGATCTTTAAAGCAATGTCTTTTCTAGATTTTAAACTAATAATTCTTCTCAATGCGAGAAGTACACATAAATTGGCAATTATAACCTGATTATCCTTCAAAATTGCGGTAAAAGATACCGAGCAAACTGCAAAGATCAAAATCTTGAAACCACTTCTTTTGGTAAGCTCGTTCTTTTTTGCAATAAAATCTAAGACCAATGCACTCACTAAAAAGCAAATAAATATACCAATTTTAGTAAGAGAAGTAGAAACTCCAAAATCCTGAACTAAGGTTTGCAAATTGGCTAAAATGTAAAATACAGCCATAAATACAACTACCGTTATAAAAATAACTGGTTTAGATTTGCTAAAAAAGCTTGTTAGCATGTTGGTTTTTTATATTTTTGTAGCATACTATAATAAAGTTATACAATGAAAGATTTTTTTGAAGGAATCGCTTGGCTTTTTAAAGAAATATTATTTATTCCTTATGATGCCCTTAGAGAATTACAATATGATTCTTGGTTTTTAGCTAATATTTTGAATTGGATATTTTTAATCATTTGTTTAGCTGCATTTGTTTATTGGATGTTACAATTGAAGAAATTCAATGATAACAATGAAGAGGATCGCGATCCAAAAGCCCATTCATTTTTAGGCTAAGTCAAAACCTAGATCTTTTCTATAATACATCTTATCAAAATGAAGTTTATCTACATTTTGATAAGATTTTTTTAATGCCTCTTGGTAAGTGTTCCCATAGGAAGTTACCGCAAGTACTCTCCCACCATTTGTAACTACTTTTCCATCTTTTTCTGAAGTTCCTGCGTGAAAAACCAAGGAATCTTTTACTTTTTCTAATCCGCTGATCTCCATTCCTTTCTCATAAGCCTCCGGATATCCTCCAGAAACCAACATTACAGTAACGGCAGTTTCAGAAGAAATATTTAAACTGGCCTCATTTAATTTTTGATCTTTCAAAGATTTGAATAATTCCACAAGATCACTTTCTATTCTCGGCAACACCACTTCTGTTTCGGGATCTCCCATTCTTACATTATATTCTATAACATAAGGTTCCTCCCCAACTTTAATAAGTCCTATAAAAACAAAACCTTTATAATCTATATTCTCTTTCTGAAGTCCATCTATAGTAGGCTTTACAATTCGTTCTTCTATCTTTTGCATCAAAATCTCATCTACAAAAGGAACTGGGGATATTGCTCCCATTCCTCCCGTATTTAGGCCGGTGTTACCCTCTCCTATTCTTTTGTAATCTTTTGCGGTTGGAAGGATCTTATAATTCTTACCATCTGTCAAGACAAAAACGCTTAACTCTATTCCATCCAGAAATTCCTCGATCACCACTTTTTCACTTGCATTGCCAAACTTACCGTCCATCAACATGTGTTGCAGTTCCATTTTTGCTTCCTCAAGATCTTCAATGATCAAGACTCCTTTTCCCCCAGCCAATCCATCTGCTTTTAGCACATATGGGGCCTTCAATGTTTCCAGAAATGATTTTCCAGCTTCTAAACTTTCAACAGAAAAACTTTGATATGGAGCAGTTGGAATGTTATATAATGCCATAAATTCTTTAGCTCTTTCCTTGCTTCCTTCTAATAAAGCACCTCTTTTGGAGGGACCAATTACAGAGATAGCTTTTAATTTAGGATCGTTGCTAAAGAAATCTGTAATACCAAGAACTAATGGGTCTTCTGGCCCCACAATTAACATTTCTACATTTTCTTTAAGGACAAACTCCTTGATTGCTTCAAAATTAGTTACCTTCAAATTCACATTAGTGGCAATTTGAGCTGTTCCCGCATTACCAGGTGCAACAAAAAGTTGGTCGCATTGGTTGCTTTCTAGGATCTTAGAAGCAAATGCATGCTCCCGGCCACCGGCACCTAATATCAAAATATTCATGAGGAAGTTATTTTAAGTTCTTGCGCCAAAAATAATTGTTTGTAAATTGAAGCACTAATATTTTCGAATAAATTAAAGTAACTCTACACCTTGAACTGGTTTAAAATCTCACTTCAGCTTAATAAATACCCAATAAATAGGGCGCAAAAATTAGTGCGAGAAATTCAAGATATCCCTGAAGAAGAATTTGAGGATTATGTACAGAATAGAAGGCAGGCAATAGTAAATTATCATTTGTCCAATAATTCCTATTATAAGAAGTTCTTTGGCGATAAGGAGTTTTTAGATTGGGAAGAAGTGCCTGTGATGCAAAAATCTGATCTACAAAGACCTTTACAAGAACGGCTTAGTAAAAACTACAACAAAAAGAACTGCTACGTTGGGAAAACCTCTGGTTCCAGTGGTCACCCATTTATTTTTGCCAAAGATAGGTTTTGTCATGCTATTACTTGGGCAGAGTTTATAGATCGCTATCATTGGATAAATATTAACCTCAACAAATCGCTTCAGGCTCGGTTTTATGGAATCCCTCTAGATTTCTACGGAAATTTAACCGAGCGCTTCAAGGATCAGGTAAGCTTACGCCGAAGGTTTAATGTATTCGATCTTAGCGAAAAGAAGATGGAGGAATTCTTAACTCGCTTTGAAAAATCTAATTTCGACTATATAAACGGATATACAAGTGCCATTTTGCTTTTCGCTAAATTTTTGAAGAAGCGAAAAATTGTGCTGAAACAAACCTGCCCTTCTTTAAATGTATGTATAGTAACTTCAGAAAAATTATTTGAAAACGATAAATTACTGATTGAAGAAGCCTTCGGAATTCCTGTTGTGAATGAATATGGGGCAAGTGAAGTTGGACTTATTGCTTTTGAAAATACCAATGGAGATTGGATAGTGAATGCTGAAAGTTTATTTATTGAGATCTTAGACGACAATAACTATAGTGTTCCTCACGGGAAAGAAGGAAGAATAGTGATCACTTCCCTTTACAATAAAGCACATCCAATGATCCGTTATGACATTGGTGATACAGGAACTCTTGCAAATAGCAGCACTCATAAACATCCTGTACTTTTAAACTTAACTGGAAGAACCAACGATGTAGCCAGACTAGCCGATGGAAAGGTAGTGCCCGGACTAACTTTTTATTATGTAACCAAATCTATTATTGAGGATGCCGGCAGCATTAAGGAGTTCCTAATAGTTCAAACCGCTTTAGATAAATTTAAAATTGAATATGTAAGTGAACATGAGTTCACAGAAATTCAGGTTCAGAAAATACTTAGCGCTATTGAAACTTTTGTGGGTAAGAATCTTCAAGTGGGATTTGAGAAAATGCCAATCTTAAAAAGGAATAAGAGCGGGAAATTGAAACAATTCACCTCAATTATCTAGAGAGTTTATCTGCTTGTTCTTCACAAAGAAATGCTCTTTTAGAAAAACCCACATTTTAACTAAACTCTTTAGTCTGTTGTACTTTAAGAATTCGCTATAGATCAAATAGTTGTATTTTAAGAGTGCTGTTTTATTATTGGAAATAGAATCTTCTCTTATTCTGTAGTTGGCCAAAGGTTTTTCAATTCCTTTAGTTAAATCTATTTTGGATAAAATTGTTAACCATAATCCCCAATCTTGCCTTTTTCTTAACTCAGGGCAAAAGATCTTTCCTAATTTTTTTACATTATAGATCCCTGTTAAATTGCCAACATAATTAGATTTTAGAAGTTTTTGATACGTAAGAATTGGCAAAGCATCGACTTTTTTATTGAGCATTTTCCCGGATTCATCCATCAAGTTATAGCTGGAATAGGTCATTGCCAGATCATGTGTTGCCATGAATTCTAATTGAACTTTTAACTTATCCGGAAGCCATTGATCATCTGCGTCTAAAAAGGCGATATAAACCCCTTTAGCCTCCTCAATACCTTTATTTCTTGTTATGCCCGCGCCCTGATTAGAGGTGTTCTTAAAAAGCTTAATTCTGGAGTCTTTGTTTTGAAAAACTTCATAATTTGAATGCGTTTTATCCGTGGAAGCATCGTCTATAATTAGCAATTCCCAATTTTGGTATGTCTGATCCAATACAGATTGGATAGCTTCAGAAATAAAAGCCGCCGAATTATATGCAGGCATTATTATCGATACCAATGAGGACTGCTCCATTTACTAATTTTTAGCGTCTAATGTGCTTCGCGAAATCTTTATGTTCGCTCTTAAATAATTCCTCTTGAGTAAGGCTTTTAAAATAATCATAAGTGATCTTCATTCCATCCTCTCTGGAAACTTTTGGCTCCCAACCTAAAATTTCTCTCGCTCTGGTGATATCTGGCTGCCTTTGCATAGGATCGTCTTCTGGCAGTGGTTCGCAAATCACCTTTTGATTAGAACTGGTGAGCTTGATTATTTCATCTGCAAATTCACGAATGGTAATTTCATCTGGATTTCCAATGTTCACAGGATCTGAATAATCGCTTAAAAGCAATCTATAAATGCCTTCTACTTGATCGTCTACATAACAAAAGGATCTGGTTTGTGAACCATCTCCAAAAACGGTTAAGTCTTCACCTCTCAATGCTTGTCCAATAAATGCCGGTATCACACGCCCATCATTTAAACGCATTCTCGGTCCATAAGTGTTAAAAATTCGAGCAATTCTGGTTTCCAATCCGTGAAAACGATGATACGCCATGGTCATAGATTCCTGAAAACGTTTTGCTTCATCATAAACCCCACGCGGACCTATAGAATTTACATTTCCATAATAATCTTCGGTTTGAGGATGCACTAAAGGATCTCCATAAATTTCAGAAGTAGAAGCTATAAGGATCCTTGCCTTCTTTTCTTTGGCTAATCCCAATAAATGTAAAACCCCAACAGAACCTACTTTTAATGTCTGTATTGGAATTTTTAAATAATCTATTGGGCTTGCTGGGGAGGCAAAATGTAAGATATAATCTAGTTCTCCTGCAACATGAACATATTTGGTGATGTCATGATGATAGAACTCGAAAGTCTCCATTTTTAAGAGATGTTCAATATTCTTCAAATCTCCGGTGATCAAATTATCCATCCCGATTACCTGATAGCCTTCTTTAACAAACCTATCGCACAAATGAGAGCCTAAAAATCCGGCAGCTCCAGTAATTAATATCCTTTTAGCCATTTAAAAGATCTTATTTTAAATTGTTGTTGTACAATTCCAATACGGCGTCTTGCCATGAGGCAACCTCAACCTCAAAACTAGATTTAAGTTTAGTTTTATCCATTACGCTATATTCTGGTCGAGCGGCTATGGATTTATAGGTATTATCCTCATTTAAGATTATATTATCGTAGTTGCCGGAAACCTTTAAAATTTCCTTCGCAAATCCATGCCATGTTGTTTCCCCTGCGTTGCTATAATGATATATTCCATAGCGATTATTCTCCTCTTTAATAATTTTCACTAGTAATTCTGCAAGGTGATTTGCATATGTGGGCGTTCCTTTTTGCGTTGTAGTTATATTTAAAGTAGCATTTTCTGAAGCCTTGTTTAAAATGGTCTTGTAAAAATTGTGGCCAAATTCAGAATATAACCAAGAAGTCCGAAATATAAAATGGTAACCAATTATTTTCTGAATGTACTGTTCTCCCTTCAGTTTTGAAGCGCCATAAACATTAATTGGATTGGTCCCATCTTCTTCTTTATAGGAAATATTATTGCTCCCATCAAAAACATAATCTGTAGATATATGAATAAGTACTGTTTTATGAGCTTTACATATTTCTGCTAAATTCTTAACTCCTTCTGCATTTATATTGAATGCTTTTTCACTTTCAGATTCTGCCTTTTCAACATTAGTATATGCGGCGCAATTAATACAATAGTCTATTTGTTTGCTACCAAAACACATGCTTAGGTCACAAGTTGAAGTAATATCAATTTCTGAAGAATCCATGAAAAGCCAATCTATATCATGCTCATTTTCTGCAATTTTTTGCAAGCATTTGCCTAATTGTCCGGATGCTCCTGTAACCAAGACTGTTTTCATGGGAATAATTCTTTGAGTGTTAGTAATTTAGTGTCTTTTTCGGACAGAATTAGCTCCTTCTCAGGAAAATTCCAATCTATTGCCAAATCTGAATCGTTATAGATTACCCCAGATTCTGATCCCGGATAATAAAACCGGTCACATTTATATGAAAAAACCGAAGCTTCAGATAAAGTAAGAAACCCATGGGCAAAGCCCTGTGGGATAAATAGTTGTTTTAAATTTGTATCTGAAAGTATAACTGTATGAACCTTTTTGAAGGTTGGAGATTTCGGCCTTAGATCTACAATTACATCGATAACTTCCCCATAGATCACCCTTACCAATTTAGCTTGAGCAAAATCTCCAGTTTGGAAATGCAATCCTCTTAAAACCCCTTTTTTGGAAACCGACTGATTATCTTGTACAAACTCCAGATCTAATCCAGTTGCTTCGTTAAATTTTTTCTTATGAAAACTTTCCAAGAAAAACCCACGCGCATCGGGGTAAGATTCAGGAGTTATTAAAAAGCTGTCTTTTAAAGGTGTCTCTTCAAATTTCATTTTAATTATGAGTTAAAGATTTGTTCCAAGATCTTTTCTGTAATTAAATAAGTTGGTTTAACGCCAGAAGTTCCAAGTCCTCCAGAAGCCAATGTGCTACCAGTTTCTAAAGGGTTATCTGAAGCGTAATACGCATAACGCACTTTCACATCTTCTTTTATATTACCCCTTAATCTGGAAGCAGATTGAATTGCTTTTTGATAGTGAACTCCTTCCATCTCCAAACCAACAACATTCCAAGTAGATTCCTGAAAGAATTTTAAAATATCACGATTCTGAAGCGAAGTTCCTAGAACCGTGATCATAGATCCATCTACAACTTTTATCCCGTTTCCTTCCAGATCTTCCTTTTTAAGCTCGTTATAAAATGGATAGTTATCTGCTGTTCCTTCAAATAAATGAGCAGAAGGTATCATAATATCTCCTTTTCCTCCATCCAGAATACCCGCTTTACCCATTATAGAGACTGAATCTACATTTAAATGAATTTCTTCTTCATTGTATCTATAAGGCTTCAGTAATTCATCCATGGTCTCATAGGCTTGTTCTCCAAAAGCATAATCCATTACTACTATTACAGGTTTATTGTTTTCAGACTTGCCATTGAAATTAGGACTTCTAAAACCATCTTTTATTTTAGCGGTATCAAAAACCTGAACATCTATATTAGTTCCGCTGGTGTCTTCAATAAATTTCATTCCATTTTCCAAAGCAACTTTCATTACTTTATTTCTAATTTGTCCATTTCCACTATTGCTCAGCTCTTCATATACCTGCATAGCTTTCTTTTCCTTTAGCTCATCTTGCAAGGCAATTGGACTAAAAAGCGTATTCATTACACTGTGCATATTTGCACTAATAATATGGATTGGCCTGTACATCAAGTTATTCTCAACCAAATATTGCTTGATAGAATCTGCCCAGATCTCTCCGTGGATGTGATGCCCAAGACGTTCTCTAAGTACGGGACTAAAGGTTACAATTCGCTTATTGTTATTTATAGTCTCGTCTATCGCTAGCTTTCCTAACCAATATATGATCTCCAAAAAACGCTCTTCATTCTCAGCAATCATGAATTTAGGATACATGGTTGTTACCTCCTTAAATGTTCTCCCCAGAATATTGGCAGTATGCGTAAGTGCAATTTCTCGCTCATTTTGGGTTAAGCTAGGTTTTAAAACTGCTTGTTCAAGTTTCATCCAATCTCTGGTAACACTCCCTTCTTCATCTATAATTACTCGTCGCATTATCTTATGCGATTCTATAAACAAAAAGGTGAGATGCGTTAAAATATCATAGATCTCCGAGCGCCCGCGGGTAACCTCTATATTCATTTGCTCTTCATCTATTCTGTAACAATTCCTTCTCCTTTTTGGCGGAACTATTGGCTTAAAGTGCGAGTTCGCATAACCTTCATCACTGGTTAAATTTATAAATCGGCATTGCTCTATTCCAACCGGTAAACGTTCTATCACATATAACAACCCATCAAGCTCTACTTTTTCTTCGGCTATAGTACCATAGATCTCTGGCCTTAGGGTGAGTAAAGATTCTCTCAAAGTTTCACCAGAAATACCCATAGGTTTATAAAAACCACGATTAAATAGATGACGCATGGTAATATACATTCGCTCTATTGCATTGGTACTTTCCTGGGCCCGGGTTCTACCCATTAATTTTAAATTTACCATTTCCTAACTTTATATTTTTTCCAGAAATTCAGCGATCTTTCGATCGTTGGATAATCTTGGTAATTTATTTTGTCCTCCCAATTTTCCTATAGATTTCATGTACTGCTGAAATCCGTTCATGGGTATTTTATTAATTTTTAACTGCTGAAGAATTTTGCCATCTATAAGATCCAGATAATAAGAGTTTTGCTTTTGCATAGATTTATCTAGTATTTCAGCAAATCCCTTCATGCTTTCAGGCTCCTTTTCAAATTCTATAAACCATTCATGATAGGGCAGTTGTTCTCCTTCCGGAGTAATTTGAGGAGCCACCGTAAATTCAGTGATCCTGCTGTTTGTTTTATTGGTTGCTTCTTGCATTGCTTCTTCTACTTCCTTAGCAATAACATGCTCACCAAAAGCAGAGATAAAATGTTTGATCCTGCCTGAAACAATGATCTTATAAGGTTTTAAAGAAGCAAATTGTATAGTATCTCCCAAGTTATACGCCCAAAGACCTGCGCTGGATGAAACAAGCATCACATAGTTAACATCAACCTCAACTTCGCTTATAGTCAACCTTTTTGGAGATTTATCAAAAAATTCATCAGATCTAATAAACTCATAGAAGATTCCAGAATTTAGCTGAAGCAACATTCCTTTTTCTCCTTGCTTATCCTGAAAAGCAAAAAAGCCTTCAGAAGCCGGATATAATTCAATACTATCTACTTTTCTGCCAATAAGGTTTTCAAATTTAGCACGATAAGGCTCATAATTCACGCCGCCATAAATAAACAATTCAAAATTCTTAAACAGATCTCCCACCTTTTTACCAGTGGTAACCTGCAACTTTTCGAAATACATTTGTACCCAAGATGGAATCCCGCTAATCACGGTCATATTCTCTCCTTTAGTTTCTTCAACAATCGTATTCACTTTGGTTTCCCAATCTTCTATGCAATTGGCCTCCCAACTGGGCATTCTATTCTTTTGCAGATACGCAGGAACAAAATGTGCTACAATTCCCGAAAGCCTTCCCAGTTTTACTCCATTCTTTTCGGTTAATTCCGGACTTCCTTGTAAAAAGATCATTTTTCCGTCTACAAATTTAGATTTCCCCGTTTCGGCTATATAACATAAAATGGCATTCCTGGCAGCTTCTATATGAGTTGGCATGGATTCCTTGGTAAGCGGAATGTATTTCGCGCCACTGGTTGTTCCAGAAGTTTTAGCATAGTAAAGGGGCTTTCCAGGCCAAAGAATGTTTGATTCTCCGGCAACCATTTTATCTACATAAAACTTTAATTCTTCATAATCTCGAACAGGCACTTTTGAAGCAAAATCCTCGTAGGAATGAATGTTCTTGAAATCATGATCTATTCCGAACTGAGTATTTTCAGCAGATTTTAAAAGTTCTTTAAATACCTTTTGTTGTGTAGCCTCTGGATTAGAAGCCCATTTATTTATTTGATTGCGAACGTAGTTAGCAAAGATCTTTGCTGCAATGGATTTTATAGACATAGAATCTTAATCAAAATCAATATAATCTGTTGGGTTAACCGGGTTTCCTTCATTCCATAATTCAAAATGCAAATGAGGTCCTGTAGAAAGTTCTCCTGTAGAACCCGCGGCGGCTATCACTTCACCAGATTTCACAAATTCTCCCTGTTCTTTGGTTAAGGAAGAATTATGCTTATATACAGAGAGCAATCCATAATTGTGCTCAACAATTATTACATAACCCGTTTCTGCACTCCATTCTGCAAATATCACACGGCCATCTGCAACAGATTTTACTGGAGCGTTCTTTGCCACTACAACATCTACAGCAAAATGCTTTCTCTTAAAGTTATAGCCTTCGGTAATTGGTCCTTTAACAGGTGGAAATAGTACAAATTCCATGTCTGAGCCGGCAGTCTGTAAAACGTTGTATTTGTCCTCCATGGCTACCTCTTCCCGTAATAATGAATCTGCTTTTGAAGGAGAAAGGTCTATAAGGTCAGTATCTACTTGTTGTGAATTGATTAAGGAATCTCTATTTAGATCTCCCACATCCAAATCCCCTGTAAGTACTCTTCGTATAGATTCATAATATTGATTATTCAACATTAAAGCCGTTTGCAGAGAATCGGTTTTATAAGCAAGTTCTGTTGCCTGTTTTTTGAGTCTTGCAGATGAATATCCCGGAATGTACTCTCGAAGTCCAGTGAATGCAATAATAAAGGTAGTAAGCGCAATCAAGAGAATTGCACTAGAAGTTATGGCAACAAATAAATTTAATCGCGTTAATTTAAATGAAACCCGCTCCTCAAAGGTATCTTCATTTAAAATTACCAATCTATATTTATGAAGTAGCTTTGTGGTAAATTTCTTTTTATTGTCTTTCTCTTTAACCATAATATTTGAAGCTATTACAAAGATAGCATAAAGTTAAATTTATACTATTTTATTGCTCTTAAACGTTTATATTAATGATTTCTTGCTAAATTTGTAGATCTAAAACATTTTATTATGAACGCATTATTTTTACCTTTAGTTATAGGTGCACCGCAAATAATCTTGATAGTTATCGTTATATTATTATTATTTGGCGGAAGAAAAATTCCTGAGCTTATGCGAGGATTGGGTAGCGGTATAAAAGAATTTAAAGATGCCTCCAAAGATGAGGATGATAAAGACAAGAAAATTCCTGAAGACAAAAAGATGCCAGAAGATAATAGACAATCTTCTTTATAAATTCAAAAAGCCCAATTCAAATTGGGCTTTTTTTTATTCTATTTTTGCCGATTTCAATATAGCTTCTAGCTCGAACATATTATCTCGCTTTGCCGTAGCAGGTGCAAATGTGAATCCTTCCAGAATTATATATCTATTGTTTACTGTATCCCGTACTGCATAGTTTATGAATGGTCCGGCCATGAACGCATTTTTAACTTCCCAAGTACCTTTAGTCTCATAAGCAAACTTACCGTCTATTTCAGAATCGAATAAATAAGGAGCATAAGCTTCCTCGGTGATCATATAACTTCCTTCTAATGGTCCAGGAATGTGAACTTTCCCTATAGAATCTCTCATTCTAATAATGTTTGCAACTATGCTTGTATCGCTATCTATTTGGCTAAAGGGCACTGAATAAACTAATATTTCCATATTTCCTTTTGGAATATCCTTTCTAATCCAGAAGAAATCATCGTTCTCCATTGCGTATCTATAGGCTGTTGGGAATTTTAAGGAAACCCCTAAAGTTTTCTTTAATTTTTCATCATCCTTCAAGGATTTATTGATTCTATGTTGTTTTTCCTTGATTTCAGTATTACGAAGGGCCTGAACCATCTCCTCAGAGTTAGCATTTATTTGTTCTACAATCTCATTAGAATCTTTACCCGTAATTAGAACTCCTGTCTGTGGTTTTGCATAAGGATCGTTAAAGATCTTAAAATGTGCATTTTCACCTTTTTCTATTTTAACAAATAAACGGTTCTTTCTAACAAAGCCTGAAAATGATTCTGGTGGCATCTGGTTCAAAGAAAACATAGGTTCTTCTTGCGGTAGGCCATCGACAGGTGCTGCTAAAGATTTGCGTAAAGCTTCTCCTATAGATCCCTCCCACATATTATTATCAATAACAACAGAAATGTTATTGATATTTCCAGAAGAATTTGCGAGATAAATGTTGTTTTCTTTTTCAGAATCCTTACAACCAGTAAATAAAAGCGTAATAAATAAACTTAAGAATATAAAATTCTTCATAGTGTTGATTTTAACAAATGCTAACTGCCTGAAAGCTTGAGCTTCATCCCAGGTTTTAGATTTGTATTGGTAATACTATTCCATGACCTCAAATTCTGTACCGAAACTCCTGGGAATTTTTTAGAAATGCTCCATAATGAGTCGCCGTTTTTAACAGTATAGAGGGTGGGTGTGCTTATAGATTTTGGTTTGCTCACTGCGCTAGCAGCTATAGATAGCGGCTTTCTTGGGTATATGGTTAAATATTGCCCTATTATTAAATTATTACTTTTTAGGTTGTTCCAAGATTTAATACTATTAACACCAACACCGTATTTATCTGCGATCCTACCTAAAAAGTCTCCACTTTTCACCTTGTATCTTACTTTATCTTCAGCTTCTACAAATCTAGGAAGTTCCTTTTCTTTTTCTACTAATTCCGTTTTTGCAAAATTATAGATCAAATCTTCGTTGTTTACAAACAAACCTACACCATTTCTTGGAAGCCTTAAAGCATAATCTTCATCTTCAACATAAGGGATGATATCTAATTTATAACTAGGATTCAAGAATTGCAACATTTCCTTATCTACGCCTGAGACCTTGGATATCTGATCGAAAGTGAGCATTTGCTTTACGTGAAGAGTATCGGTTTCAAAAAAGGTTACCTCTGGACGGTTTGGCTGAAAATCATGCTCCTTTGCATATTCAAAAAGATATAAGGTGGCTAAGAATGCCGGAACATATCCAGCTGTTTCACGTGGAAGATATTGTCTTAATGTCCAATAATTTGTAGATCCACCGCTGCGTCTTATTGCTTTAGAAACATTTCCAGGACCCGAATTATAAGAAGCCAAAACCATATCCCAATCTCCAAAAGTTTTATATAAACTAGCTAAGTAACGCACTGCTGCCTCTGTAGCCATAATAGGATCCATACGTTCATCTACATAAGAACTAACATCTAACCCATGCATTTTACCAGTGGTGAACATAAATTGCCATAATCCTGTTGCACCAACTCTTGATTTAGCTCTAGGATTCAAGGCAGATTCAACTATAGCCAAATATTTTATTTCCAAAGGAACATCATATCTATCTAATTGTTGCTCGAACATCGGAAAGTAATATTCGCTTAAAGCCATTAAGCGCTCCATAGATTTCTTATTGCTCTTTAGATAAGATTTAATTACACTTTCTAAAATAGGATTGTATTCTATGTTGAAAGGTGTTCGCGCATTTAATCTTGCTAATCTTGCTTTAAGAGTATCTGTTGGTAATTCTTTAAGCACAACTTCAGAATAATCCTGCTTCAGGATCTCCTCTTGCATATGCTCATAAAGATCAGAATTTAATAGTTCTCTTTTCCAGACCGAATCTATAGTTGCTGCCTTAGGAAGATCTTTGAGGTTTTTAGTACTTGCTTTATCAATATTTGCTGAAATTGGCAAGCGTTCCTTAAATTCGGGATCGGGATTTTTTAATTGAATTTTACTGCTGTCTGATTTCTGAAAAACTTGAACTCGAAAGTTTGCTTTTTCAGTTTGAGTGGCAGATTTTGTTGGGGTTTTTATAGTTTTCTTCTGGGCAGATGCGCCAAAAATCACAAACAAAAACAGTATTGTTATTACTTTCTTCATATTTCTACAACTATAGTTCAGAAACGGTATTTTTGATGATTTCTTGTCCTAGTCTTCAGAAATAGCTTGTATTCCAGGAAGGGTTTTTCCCTCTAGCATTTCTAACATTGCGCCACCACCGGTAGACACGTAGCTCACTTCATTCTCTAAATTAAATTTATTAACCGCAGCAACAGAATCTCCACCTCCAACTAGTGAATAAGCGCCATTTTTTGTTGCCGCACTTATTGCCTCTCCAACCTTCTTGGTACCTTCAGCAAAAGCATCCATTTCAAATACGCCTACTGGACCATTCCAAAGGATAGTTTTAGATTTCGCGATCACTTCAGAAAAGATAGCGATGGAACGCGGACCTGCATCTAAACCCATCCAACCATCTGGTATTGCATCTATAGCACTAACATCTTTATTTGCCAGCTCAGAAAAACTATCTGCTATAACCGAGTCTACAGGTAAATGAATCTCTACTCCTTTTTTAGCAGCTAATTTCAGAATATCTAAAGCTAATTCCTGCTTATCGTCCTCCACTAGAGAACTTCCAATTTTACCGCCTTTTGCCTTAACAAAAGTAAAAGCCATTCCTCCACCAATTATTAGATGATCTACTTTATCCAGGATATTCTCTATAACTGTGATCTTAGAAGAAACTTTTGCTCCTCCAATTATTGCAGTAACCGGTTTTTCTGCAGAATTTAAAACCTTATTCAAACTCTCGATCTCTTGTTTTAAAAGGTATCCAAAACATTTTTCCTCAAAATACTTTGCTACAATTGTAGTGGAAGCATGTGCTCTATGTGCAGTACCAAAAGCATCGTTCACATAAATATCACCAAGCTTTGCTAATTGTTTAGCAAAACCAGAGTCACCCTCTGTTTCTTCTTTATGATATCTTAAATTTTCTAGTAGAAGTATTTCTCCAGGTTGAAGCTCTTTTACTGCATTTTCAGCTATTTCTCCAACACAATCATTTACAAACATAGTTTTCACTCCCATTATTTCAGAAACTTTTGAAACTATTTGCTGCAAAGAAAATTTAGCCTCCTTATTCTCAGGTCTTCCTAAGTGTGTCATTAATATTACACTTCCACCGTCTTCCAAAATCTTGATTATGGTTGGCTTTGCTGCTTCTATACGGGTACTATCAGTAACATTTCCATCCTCATCTAAAGGAACGTTGAAATCTACCCGAATAAGTGCCTTTTTATCTTTAAAATTATAGTCGTCTACTGTTTTCATTTTCGATGTGTGAACTACAAATATAATTTTTTCTAAAGATATTAAGTGAAGATTAATTTTATCTTTGCTTATGCTTTTTTCCGAAGTTCTAGGTTTACCACATATAAAGAATCATTTAACCACGACGGCAGATAGAGGCCGTATTCCTCATGCTCAATTATTTGTTGGGAATCTTGGAAGTGGGATACTGCCAATGGCTATTGCCTACGCGCAATATGTATTATGTGGGAATACAAATGCAGAGAATACTTCTGGCAATTCCAGTTGTAATTTAAAGTTCAATCAACTATCTCATCCAGATCTTCACTTTATTTTCCCGGTAGCAACCAACGATGTGGTGAAGACTCACCCCGTTTCCAAGCATTTTTTGGAAGGCTGGAGAATTTTTATCAAAAATAATCCATATGGTAGTTTATTCGATTGGTATCAGCAAATTGGGATAGAAAATAAGCAAGGACAGATTGGTGTAGATGAAGCTCAGGAAATTGTAAAGTCTTTTTCTTTAAAAGCTTATGAAGGTGGCTATAAGATCATGCTTATATGGATGGCAGATAAAATGAATACAGCCTGTTCTAATAAATTGCTGAAATTGATTGAAGAACCGCCAAATAAAACCCTTTTCATACTTATTGCTGAAGATGAAGAGCAAATCATTCAAACTATAAGATCTCGTTGCCAAATCCTTAGTTTTCCTCCTCTTTCTGAATCGGTTATTGGCGCTAAACTTAAAGAAAAACATAGTCTAGATGAAGCTAGCGCAATAAAGATTGCGATTCAGTCAAATGGAAGTTACTCTAAGGCCTTACATATATTGAAAAATGATTCTGGTGATGAACAATTTGAAACCTGGTTCATTACTTGGGTGAGAACTGCGTTTAAAGCTAAAGGAAATAAAGCAGCAATCTTAGAGCTAATTTCTTGGAGTGAAGAAATAGCATCTTCCGGAAGAGAGACTCAAAAAAGCTTTTTACAGTATTGCTTGGACTTTTTTAGACAAGCTTTGTTGCATAATTATAAGGCCGAAGCACTGGTTTATATGCAACCTAAAACTGCTAATTTTAAACTGGAAAAATTTGCGACTTTTATTACCGGAGATAATATTTTAGATATTACTTCAGAAATTGAAGATGCTATTTACCACATAGAGCGAAACGGGAACGCTAAAATTGTCTTAACAGACCTATCTATAAAACTTACCCGATTAATTCATAAAAAAACTGTCGCATAATAGATCTAATTATATGGAAAACATTACAACTTTTATCACAGAATTACTGATCCTCGCCTTTATAGTAATCACCTTTTTGCAATCTGGGTTAGATAAGATCACAGATTGGAAAGGAAATATAGGTTGGCTTAAAGGTCATTTTTCTAAAACCTTCTTGGCGAGACAAGTAACAGCTATGGTTGCAACCATTCTAATTTTAGAAGTGCTTGCTGGAATTTTAGCAATTATAGGAATAGTAATGATAATTATATCTGGAAAAACTATAATTGCACTCTACGCTTGCGTTTTGGCTGCTATTACTTTATTGATGTTACTTTTTGGCCAACGTGTTGCTAAAGATTATGCCGGAGCTTTCACTATTGTAGGTTATTTTATAGTAGTAATCTTAGGTTTAATGTTGCTTTCTTAAAGAATAATACTCAATAAAAAAAAGCATCGGCTCTAAATAGAACCGATGCTTTTTTTATTGAATTAAAGAAGAATTACTTCTTGTATGTCTCATTCAATTTCTTTAGAATTTCATCTGTAATATCCAAACCTTCCTTTGCATACATGATATTTGCAGATTCATTAGATCCAAAAATGTAAGTATAATCATTATCCTTACCATAATCTTTCACATATTCCTTTACTTTAGTAACTATAGAATCTATAACAACATCACTTTCCTGACGCAATTGATTCCCCATCATTTGCTGTTGTTGTTGAATAGTTTGTTGTTTTTTCATTAATTCTTGTTCTACTTCTTGTCTTTCTTCAGTAGACATCCCATTCATTTTAGTTTGGTATTCCTGAACTTCAACTTGGAAACTTTGCGCTAACGAATCAAGTTCTACTTTAATCTTATCAGACTTTAAAGTAAACTCATCTTCTACTTCTTTCATTTCGCGATACTCCTTTATAATTTTGGTTGTATCTACGTAAGCTGTTTTTTGTTCATTACAACTTGTAAGTCCGGCTGCTATCAAAACAACCAATAATAACTTCTTCATAATATTAATTTTGTTTGCCGCAAAAGTAATAAAGTATCTAAGAAAAAAAGCAACAATTTACTTACGAAAGCTTTGTATAGATTAATCCTATAGGTTTTTTAATAAAAATCAATAAATTTTATAGAATTTAAGATAAAATAAAGCCCTTTTAAGCCGTTTTAAAAATTTTAACAGGTATAAGAGGGAATGTTAGAAGTTGAACTTAGCAAAAGCTTTTTAATTGGGTTTATTCGCCTTTTATAAAGAAATAAGCCATAGAAGAGTACTCTTTAGTAGATTTTGCCATTAAGTTTGATTTTAGGCCAATATAAAATGATCTCAAAAAGTTGCTATTCCCTGTTTTAATTTTTTCAGATAATAAGCTGACATAAAATGAATCGAATAATAAAGGCTTAAAATTTACTTCAGAAAAAGTGGTTCCGGATAATATTTTTTTGAAACTGCTGTGAGAAAAATGCCATAAATGTCTTGGTACATCAAAAGCTGCCCAAAACTCTTTGTAGTAAATAGCATCGTAACTTTTATAATTAGGAACAGCTATTATTAGTAAACCATTCTTTTTTAGCAAATGCTCCAATTCTATTATCTGATTTTTCAGATCGTACACATGTTCAAAAACATGCCACATGGTGATCACATCAAATTTTTCCGCTTTAAAGGTATCAGAATTCGAGACAAGTTTAATTCCCTTCTTATTAGCAAGCAATCTGGCATTTTCATCGGGTTCGATTCCTTTAACTTTCCAACCTTGTTTTTTTGCCTGAACTAAAAACTCTCCAGTACCTGCTCCAATATCTAAAAGGTTTCCTTTTTCCGGAAAATAAGAATGGATCCAATTTAACTTCTTTTTCAACATGATCTTTCTGATCTGTTGATATAATTTATCTGTAAATGAATTTTTGGAATCTGTATGCGAAATATAATTTTCACTCTTATAATAGGACGGTAAATTTTCAGGAGAAGGCCTTGGAAAAGTAACTAAAAGATCCAATTCAGGATCTAATACCAAATTAAATTCTTCGCCAGAAACCGTATGGTCTTTACAGGTTAAATAAATTCTTTTAGCGCTTTTTGCTTCTGAGATATCCACAGATCTTAATACTATTTGGAGCACATTAGGGAATAAATATAGATGAAATTTTGTAATGTTCCACGTGAAACAATTTATCTTCCCATGTAAACTAAAAGCACAGAAATATCACTTGGACTTACCCCGCTAATTCTTGAAGCTTGAGAAACTGTAACAGGTTGAATCTTATTCAATTTTTCTCTAGCCTCAAATGACATCGATTTGATGTTAGTATAATCAAAATTCTCAGGGATCTTAACGTCTTCTAATCGGTGTAATTTATCAGCATTATTTTTCTCCTTATTGATGTAACCAGCATATTTAATTTGAATTTCTGTTTGCTCCAACATCTCTTCATTAAGATCGTTCTCCGCAATAAATTCGTTTACTCCAGGAAATTCCATTACATCTTCCATCGTAATATTTGGTCTGGAAAATATCTTAAATATCTTATCGCTTTGTTTCACTGGAGCAGAATCTTTAGACTCCAAAACTGGATTAGAATACTCTGGAATCACACTTGTTTCTTGTAGATAATTTACAAAACTAAGCGACTTCTCTTTTTTCTCTTCCATCTTTCTAAGACGCTTTTCTGAAGCCAAGCCCAGATCAAAAGATCTTTCGGTCAATCTAAAATCGGCATTGTCTTGTCTTAAAAGAGTTCTATATTCTGCGCGAGAAGTAAACATTCTATAGGGCTCTTCTGTTCCTTTAGTAATTAGATCGTCTACCAACACTCCGATATAAGCTTCATCTCTTTTAAGAATAAAAGATTCTTTTTCCTGAACTTTTAAAGCGGCATTTATACCAGCCATTAAACCTTGAGATGCGGCTTCTTCATAACCCGTAGTTCCATTAATTTGACCTGCGAAATATAAACCATTCACCAACTTTGTTTCCAGTGTATGCCTTAATTGTGTAGGTGGGAAGTAATCATATTCTATAGCATAACCAGGTCTAAAGAATTTCACTTTCTCAAATCCTACTACAGATCGCAATGCCTTAAATTGAACATCTTCTGGCAATGAAGTCGAAAATCCGTTCACATATACCTCACAAGTATTCCATCCTTCAGGCTCCACAAATAACTGATGCCTGTCCTTATCTGCAAATCTATTTATCTTATCTTCTATAGATGGGCAATATCTAGGTCCTAAACTTTTAATTCTACCATTGAACATAGGAGATCTGTCAAATCCTTCTTTCAATAAATCATGAACCTCTGGAGAGGTATAGGTCATATAACAAGAACGTTGCTTGGATAAAGGTTTTGTATCATCTAAATAGGAAAATTTAGATGGTTTTTCATCCCCTGGCTGTTCGGCCATTTTGGAATAATCTAAGGATCTTCCGTCTACTCTTGGAGGAGTACCTGTTTTCATTCTTCCAGATTCGAAACCTAGTTGAATCAGCTCTTCTGTAATTCCAGTTGAAGCTCTTTCACCAGATCTACCACCACCAAAATTCTTATCTCCAATATGTATCAATCCATTTAAGAAAGTACCGTTAGTAAGCACAACCGACTTTCCTTTTATTTTTAATCCTAAAGAAGTTTTAATTCCAAGAATTGTTTCTCCTTCCACTATTAATCCAGCCACCATTTCTTGATAGAAATCCAAATTTGGCGTTTGCTCTAATCGCAACCTCCAATGTTCTGCAAACATCATTCTATCACTTTGCACTCTAGGGCTCCACATCGCAGGGCCTTTTGATTTATTAAGCATCTTAAATTGAATTGCACTGGTATCACTTACCAATCCGCTATAACCGCCTAATGCATCTATCTCTCTTACAATTTGTCCTTTTGCAATTCCCCCCATGGCAGGATTACAACTCATTTGCGCAATATTCTGTAAATTCATAGTAACCAACAAGGTTTTAGCACCCATATTGGCCGCTGCTGCCGCAGCTTCACTTCCAGCATGTCCTGCTCCAACAACAATTACATCATATACTTCACTAAACATACATTACTTTTTTTTAGATTGTTCCACGTGGAACAATTTCATTTTTTCCTCTTCTTTGCTTCTCATAAGAGCAGCATCACTTTCCTCTTTATCTTTAAATCCGCATAGGTGCAAAACACCATGAACTAATACTCGTCGTAATTCATCCTGGAACTTTACACTAAACGTTTCCGAATTCTCTTTTACGCGCTCTGTGCTTATGTAAATTTCACCCTGCAATATTTTGCCGACAGAATAGTCGAACGAGATAATATCAGTATAAGTGTCATGATCCAAATACTCCATGTTGATCTTCAACAAGTATTCATCATCACAAAAGATATAACTAAGCTCTTCCAACTTTTTAGCTTCAGAAGCAATTACAGCTTCCAACCAAGTAATATGTAGATCTTCATCCTCAAGGAAGAAATCATTTTCGGAATAAAAATTAATTTTCGATAGATTCAAAATATCGTTTTACTTTGGCTTTATAAATTTCCCGCAAAGGTAAGCTTTGTCTATTTAAAATCTCGGTAGAATTAAAATATTCTTTAGCCTTAATATTTTGATCCTTAGTGGTATTTTGGAAGTTTTCCAGATTTGTTTTCGAGGTTCTACGCTCCTCATCCTCTTGTTCTCTTACCGCTTCTTCTAATTGCATTAGTCTATGTTGAATCTGATTCATTTTCGATAAGGTTTCCTTTTTGAAGCCTTTTTCCAAAAGCTGCTTTTCTATGCGCTCCATTTCACTTAACAATCCGCTATTCTTTTTTTCTAAACCAGCTTCCTTCAGTTTATTTTCTAACTGTTGTCTTAATTGCTGTTGGTCTTTAAATATCTCGAATAGCTTTGCGCTTCCTTCCTCATCAAGTTTCATTTCTCCCTCTCCTTCACCTTTTCCGTTTTCTTTTTGACCTTCACCTTCTTTTTTTTCACCTGCCTCGCCCATTCCTTCTTGCATTTGTTTATTTAAACCCTCCTGCGCTTTAATAATATCCTTGAGCTGCATTCCCTCACCGCTTCCATTTGGAGACAAACTAAGGCTTGCCTGTTCTTCCATATTGCTCAACACCTCACTTAGCATGTTCGCAAGATCGTTGGTATTAGTCATTACGTATTGCTGGCTGGCCATTCCCTGTGGAAGTTCGTTTTGAGCTAATCTTTCCAAAGACTTATCTATATCATAGCTTATATCTGTAAGCTTAGAAGTGATCTTTTCATTCACCATTGGATTATTCATAGCCAAAACAATCAAGCTATCATCAATATGCTGAAAATGCTCTTTTAATACCTGCTGAGTTTTCAAATTCTTGGGATAACCTGGATTATTGATATGGATCTCTCTAAATTTTAGCATCAATGCTTCTTGTTCAAAAGAAAACACCATAAGGTTATCCAAGATTTGTCTCATAGAATCTATGTTTGCATTTAATTGTTCCCTCTGCGCACCTTCTTGTGATTTTTTAATCTTAGTTGCCATTTCCTTCATTTTCTCTCCTGCCTTTTTTTGTGGAGATTTAGCACCTTGCTTATCATTTTTTTCTAATCCTTCTTCTGCTTGTTTTTGCTGTTTCTGAATGTCTTCTTCAGCTTGAGCATCTCTTTCCAACTCCATAGGTTTTTTTAGTCCTTGATTTTCCTTTTCTAAGGAATTCATCTCCTCCTTGAATTCCTTAAATTCTTCAGATATCTTTTCCTGCTCTTCTAAGGAATTTTCTGAATCTTTATCAGTCAATTTTTCTTGCTGCTCTCCCATTTGCTGCAGGTCTCTTGCCAATTTTTGAGTTTTCTCTTGAACGTAATAGCGTTTCGTCAATTCCAGTAACTGTTCTAGATTACGTTGTTCTGAAGTATTTTGTTTAGATAGTTTTTCCAACTTATCCATAAGTTCTTCCTGACCAATCTTTTCTGCATACTTTTGAAGCTCCTTCATAAGCGATTCATTTTCTTGAAGCTTTTCCTCATTTCTTTCTAGTCTGTCTTTCAATTGTTCCTCCAAGACTTTATTCTCTTGGGAACCAGACTCTTCTTCAAAGGTGTTTTTAAGTTTTTCAAAATAAGACTTCATCATTTCTGTTTGTTGTTTTTGTCTTTCTAAAAACTCTTCAACTTTTTTCTTATCGTTATAATTTAATTCTGATTTTTGCTTTTTAATTTTAGAAAAATCTTCAATTTCCTTAGTGGAACGCTGCATTTCTTCTAAACTTTCTGAAATACTTTGAATAGCTTCTCCTTGTTGATTCAGTTTATCTTCCTCTTTTTCCGTCTTTGTTTGAATTCTGAAATTAAAAACTTCACTTTTTGAGGATTTTGAACCCCTAAATCCATCATTATCAAATACTTCAAATAATATATTATAATTTAAACCTTCAGTTAGATCCAAATTCCCGGGAAATGTGAAAAGAAATTCTCCCACATTCTCATTTGTTATTTTAATGTTTTGTGATTTAAATTCATTCTGGCTATTCTCAGGAAAGTAGACCACATTTAATTTTGTAATACCATGATCATCGGATACTTTTCCGAAGAAATAATGATTATCCTGAGTTATCGTATCCTGCTTGTGTTGCACATTAATTTGTGGAAAAAGATCCCGAACCACATCTATAGAATAGTTTAAGGATTCATGATTCTTCAGCGACTTATTAGAAGTATTAACCGAATATTCTAATGGATTAGTAACACGGTTAGAAAAATGGAATTTCACTTGATCTCGTTGAAAATTAAGTATAGTGTCATTTGTGATAAATGTAACTTTATCTGTAGATCGTGTATTTAAGTGCCATGAAATCTTAGTTCCTTCCGGCACCACAGCATTTCCCGTTCCTTTGATACTTTCATTATCCTTTTTTAAATAACCAGGATACTGCAATTGCATCTCAAAATTTAAAAGCATAGGCACGGGTACTACACTTATCGTGTAAAGCCTGGATCGTACATTATTTGCAGAAAAATAAAATTCTACATCAGACTTTAAACCTTGAAAAAGATATTGAAAACTGTTTGCGTCTACTTTTTTTAAAAAATATTCCTCATCATTAAAATGAATAGTCACATTTTCTGGGATCACCTTCCCCATGGTTTTGATTTCAAGATTAAAATCTTTTCCTTCCTCTACTACTAGATCTTCGGAATTTAAAAAGAATGCAAAAGGAGCTGGTGGCTCATACGCGGTATTATAATGAATTACGCGTGTATAACTATCTAAAAAAATAGAAGAATTACCTGTCAACAAGACTGCAAGAATTATAATAATGGGAAATGCTGCATATTTTAAATATCTAAAACTAGTATTGAAGTTCACCGCGGACTTGAATGGTACAGGTGATAATTCCCGAGATTTCTGCGATATACTTGCCAGTAAAAGTTCCGATTGTTGGGGAGAACTTTCCAGTTGCAGTACATTCAATAACTTATCTTTTACCTCAGGAAAATGCCTTCCAATAATTATGGAAGCATCCTTAAGCTCTAAACCTTTTGATAGTTTAAATAATTTGGTGATTGGCCAAACAATAAAGCGAACAAATAGCAGGTTCGAAAAAACTATAAATACCCAAAACAATATGCTTCGGTAAGGCGGAGAAAGCCAAAAGAAATACTCAATAAATAAAATAATTAGACTGTAGAACAACCAAACAGATAGGAATAAAATGCTTCCTTTCAGCAATTCATTCATATAAAACTTTTGTATGAATGCTGTAAGTTTTTGTTTGATAATATAAAATTCCTTCATGGCTTCACCCCTACTTTATCTGTTATTAAAACTACAAATTTCATTTATCAAATTCTAAATGAGCCAGAAACAATTTTAATTTAGAAAGACTTTTAAGAATCAGGCTTTATAATTGGTGCTAATTCCTTTCAGAATCTATTATCTTTGCTGCTAAAATTACAAATTATGTCTGCTAAAGTACGAGTTCGTTTTGCACCAAGTCCAACAGGACCTTTGCACATTGGAGGAGTAAGAACCGCTCTATATAACTATTTATTTGCTAAGAAACACGGAGGGGATTTTCTACTAAGAATTGAAGACACAGATCAAAATCGTTTTGTTGAAGGAGCGGAACAATATATAATTGATGCCTTGAATTGGTGTGGAATCCCCTATAATGAAGGTCCTGGAAAAGATGGTGGATTTGGACCTTATAGACAAAGCGAGCGTGCAGGTTTATATCATGAATATGCAGAAAAATTGGTTGAAAGCGGCAATGCTTATTATGCTTTTGATACCACAGAAGAATTAGATGCACATAGAACAGATCATGAGGCAAAAGGAAAAACTTTTATCTACAACTGGCACAATCGCTTAAAACTTCAAAATTCCTTGGCACTTTCCAAGGAAGAAGTTAAAAAGAAGTTGGATGCTAAGGAGCCATTTGTTATTCGCTTTAAATCTCCAGAATCTGAAACTTTACA
>JBBSVD010000016.1:0-30073 GCA_038233835.1 Flavobacteriales bacterium
GATAATCGCTTTTACTCTTGATGCAATGTCTGACATAATATTCTATTTTAATTTTGATTAGGTGGCAAAAATAAAAAACTTTATTTTAAAACCGGTTTTTACTTTAAAAATGTGACGGGAATTTACGTATTTTTCATTTAAACCCTTTATTTTTACGGTTAATAATTGTTAACAGTACTATTTTGAGCCCATCCAAAAGTAAATCTCTCAAGAAAATTGTTGTCTTTGCATCTGGTTCAGGCACTAATGCAGAGAACATTATAAGATATTTCAAGGATTCTGAGAAAGCAGAAGTGTCTTTGGTGCTATCTAACAATCAAACTGCGAAAGTTCTAGAGCGGGCTCATAAATTAAATGTGATTGCGCTTCATTTTGATAGAACTGCTTTTTATAACACCAATGAGGTGCTACATATCTTAGAAGACACCAATCCAGACCTCATTGTTTTAGCCGGATTTCTATGGTTATTTCCAGATAATATCCTGGAAAAGTTCCCTAATAAAGTGATTAATCTTCATCCTGCTTTACTTCCAAAGTTTGGAGGAAAAGGGATGTATGGAAATAATGTTCATCAAGCGGTTTTAGATGAAGATGAAAAAGAAACCGGGATCACAATTCATTTTGTAAATGAAAAATATGATGAAGGTAAAGTGATCTTTCAAAAAGCTATTCCTGTTTCTTCAGATGATACGGTAAATAGTATAGCAGAAAGAATACATGAATTAGAATATCGCCATTTTCCAAAGGTGATAGCAGACCTATTAGAAAGCACTTCCCTTGAATAATCCAGAAGTTCATGTATATACCGATGGCTCCGCTAGGGGAAACCCTGGTCCTGGTGGTTACGGAATAGTAATGGAATGGGTAGGCAAACCATACCGAAAAGAATTCTCAAAAGGATTTAAGCATACCACCAATAACAGAATGGAATTGATGGCAGTTGTTGATGCCTTGAAAAAGCTAAAAAAATCCGGAGTATCTGTTTTAGTATTCACCGATTCTAAATATGTGGTAGATTCAGTAAAAAAAGGCTGGGTATTTGGATGGGAAAAGAAAAAATTTAAAGACAGGAAAAACAGCGATCTCTGGAAAGATTTTCTTTTAGAATACAGAAAACATAAGGTTGATTTTAAATGGATAAAAGGTCATAACAATCATATACAAAACGAGCGCTGCGATGTCCTTGCAGTTGCTGCCTCTAAAGAAAAGCGATTGCTAATAGATTCGGGATTTGTAGAATAGCAGAGCTTGGGAAATTTGCTCCCATAAATATTGAAATTGCTAAGTGCCTTGAAAAACAAACCGTATATTTGCAGCTCATTTTTGAAATTATAGTATGAGTAAATTATTGATAGTAGGCACAGTAGCCTTCGATGCAATTGAAACCCCATTTGGGAAAACTGATAAAATTTTAGGTGGGGCCGCTACATACATCGGATTATCCGCCTCACAATTCAATATTAAGAGTGCAATAGTTTCGGTAGTTGGAGATGACTTCCCGCAAGAACATTTAGATCTTTTAACGAATAAAGGAATTGATATCCAAGGAATAGAAATTGTAAAAGGAGGGAAAACTTTCTTTTGGAGCGGAAAATACCATAATGATCTTAATACACGCGACACATTAGATACCCAATTAAACGTATTGGCAGATTTCAATCCGGTAGTTCCAGAGAATTTTAAGGATGCAGAGATCCTAATGCTTGGTAATTTACACCCATTAGTTCAATTAAGTGTTCTGGAACAAGTGGATAATCCTAAATTAGTGGTTCTGGATACTATGAATTTCTGGATGGACAATGCGTTAGAGGATCTTAAAAAGGTAATTGCCAAGGTAGATGTTATCACCATTAACGATGAAGAAGCACGCCAATTGACCGATGAGCATTCTTTGGTTAAAGCTGCTAGAAAAATAGAAAAGATGGGACCTAAATATGTAGTGATCAAAAAAGGAGAACATGGAGCTTTGCTTTTCCATAAAGACCAGATTTTCTTTGCACCAGCACTTCCACTTGAAGAGGTTTTTGATCCAACTGGAGCGGGAGATACTTTTGCTGGAGGATTTACAGGATATTTATCAAAATCTGAAGATATTTCTTTTGAAAATATGAAGAACGCTGTGATCTACGGATCCAGTTTAGCCTCGTTTTGTGTAGAGAAATTTGGAACCGAAAGAATGGAGAATCTGGAACATTCAGAACTAGAGTCACGCTTGCAAGAGTTTCAGAGCTTAACACAATTTGATATAGAATTAACGCCTACAAAAACCCTGTAATTTAAGGGTTTTTTTTGTGACTAAGATAATTTTCAACCCTATTGAAACCGAAAGGTAATTATTATGAGTGACGCTTTAAAACACGAATGTGGAATTGCACAGATCAGACTTTTAAAACCTTTAGAATTCTATAAAGAAAAATATGGAAGTGCCTTTTACGGGGTAAACAAGATGTATTTGATGATGGAAAAACAGCATAACCGCGGACAAGACGGAGCTGGTTTTGCAAGTATTAAACTAAACACAGACCCAGGAGATAGATATATTAGCAGATTGCGTTCTAATGCTGCACAACCTATTCAGGATATCTTTGCACAGATAAATGAGCGCATTAATTCTGAAATGATCGAACATCCGGAATATGTAGATAATGTAGCGCTTCAAAAAAAGAACATTCCTTATATAGTTGAATTGCTTTTAGGCCACGTGAGATATGGAACTTTTGGAAAGAATAGCATAGAAAGTGTTCATCCCTTCCTAAGACAAAATAACTGGATGCACCGTAACCTGATCGTTGCCGGGAATTTTAACATGACCAATGTTTTTCAGCTTTTCAACAATTTGGTAGAGCTGGGACAACACCCAAAAGAGAGAGCCGATACGGTTACTGTGATGGAAAAGATTGGGCATTTTCTAGATGATGAAGTTCGAAAATTATATAAAAAATTAAAAAAAGAAGGCTACACCAAAGTTGAAGCTTCTCCTTTAATTGCAGATAGACTTAATGTCGCGAAGATCTTAAGGAAATCTGCAAAGAACTGGGATGGTGGATATGCGATGGCAGGATTGCTTGGACATGGAGATTCCTTCGTTCTTAGAGATCCTGCTGGAATTAGACCAGCTTATTATTATCAGGATGACGAAGTTGTTGTGATAGCTTCAGAAAGACCGGTGATCCAAACAGTTTTCAACGTAAAATTTGAAGATGTAAAAGAACTAGAACCAGGTCATGCTATTATCACCAAAATGGGAGGCGAGGTATCAATTCAGCAAATTTTAGAACCTTTAGAAAGAAAAGCATGTTCCTTTGAACGTATCTATTTTTCAAGAGGTAGTGATGCTGAAATTTATAAAGAACGAAAAATGCTTGGGCGATTATTGATGCCTGAAGTTTTGAAGAATATAGATCACGATACCATAAACACGGTATTCTCTTATATTCCAAATACAGCAGAAACTTCCTTTTATGGAATGGTTGAAGCAGCACAGGACGAATTGAATAAGCAAAAGAACGAAGCTATACTTTCTGAAAAGGATAGCTTAACAGATGAGCGCCTTAAAGAAATCTTAGCTTATAAATTACGTACAGAAAAGGTTGCAATAAAGGATGTTAAATTAAGAACATTTATTACTGAAGATAGCAGCCGTGACGATCTTGTTGCACACGTATATGATGTAACCTACGGAGTTGTAAAACCCGAGGATAATCTTGTAATAATAGACGATAGTATTGTTAGGGGGACCACGCTTAAAAAGAGTATCATTAAAATGATGGATAGGTTAAACCCTAAACAGCTTCTTATAGTATCCTCTGCTCCACAAATTAGATATCCAGATTGTTACGGGATAGATATGGCTAGGCTGGAAGGATTAGTTGCTTTTAGAGCTGCATTAGAGCTTTTAAAGGATCAAGGGAAATATGATATAGTAGAAGAAGTTTACAAAAAATGTAAAAAGCAGGAAAATCTGGAGGATAAGGATGTGAAGAATTTTGTAAAAGAAATATATGCACCCTTTACATATCAAGAGATCTCAGATAAGATAGCAGAACTGTTAAGTGAACCGGAAGTTAAGACCAAGGTGAAAATTCTATACCAAACAGTAGAAAATCTTCATAAGGCCTGTCCAAAACATTTAGGCGACTGGTATTTCACAGGAGACTACCCAACTTTTGGAGGTAATCGTGTAGTTAATAGAGCATTTCTGAATTTTTATGAAGGAAATGAAGGAAGATCTTACTAAGGTAACTAGTCATATTTCAAGATAAATAATAGTTTAATTGCCGTTTAACTAATTTCTAGGTTGTTCATCTAAAAGAGTTTGCGCGGCTTGAGTTATTATATATATTAGCAAAGCCATAGCATAAGTAGGTTAAGTTCATGGTAGATTTGGGGCAAAAAAAGGTGGATTCTCATCCGCCTTTTTTTATGCGCTATAGTGAACGAATAAATCTGCTCACATTTTTCGACTTTATGTTCATTGGCTGATCACAAAAGCTTATGGGGTCAATAGAGAATGGGAAAAATCTGTTTTTGCAATCTGTATGATAGTTATTTCGATAGTTTTGATTTTAACAAGATCTTTTCTAAAGATGAAGTGATTATTTACTTTTAATTACCTTTCCGGGAAACCCTAAAGAAACAAAAGAGTCTTGTGCTTTTGGGATGTGGATTTGTTGCTTCAACTCAAGAATTTATGTATGCTTTCGAAGTCAAAAACCAAGTTTGTTATTTACCTTCGATGTTATTATCAAATTAGTTATATCCTATTGCAGCCTTTGGAATAGGATATAACTCTGGAAGAGCCATCGCTCAGATTCATTTATATTAGACTAAAAATTATTTAGAAATTTAAGCATTACTCCCAAGTTTTATAATTGACAATTTAAATTTTTTATATGAAAAGTAAATTCTTGTTAATAGTATTTTTGACTTGTACAATGAGTCTGAATGTTTTTAGTCAGGAGAAATCATGGATGATGGGCCCCTTTATAAGGGAAATAAATCCACAACCTATAATTCAGTCGGATTCCGTTTCTTCATTCAATGATCCCATGACTGGCAAAGCGGTCCGATGGGAGTCCATGGCCACTTTTAATCCTGCAGCGATTGTAAAAGGGGATGCCATTTATGTATTGTATAGAGCTGAAGAAAAATTAGGCGAACAGGAAATTGGGGGTCACACCTCCCGCCTGGGTATGGCAATTTCTTCTGATGGAAAAAAATATATCAAAAAAAGCAAGCCCGTATTTTATCCGGATAACGATAATCAAAAAGAATTTGAATGGACAGGGGGCACAGAAGATCCTAGGATCGTGGAGACAGAAGATGGCATGTATATCCTCACATATACGCAATGGAACCGCAAATTCCCAAGATTGGCTATTGCCACTTCCAAAGATCTTAGTCACTGGCATAAACAGGGACCAATTTTTAAGAATTGGAAAGATGGGAAGTACCATAATATGCAAACAAAATCTGGGGCAATTGTAACCAAATTAGTTAATGGGAAATTAGTGGCTGCCAAAATAAACGGAAAATATTGGATGTATTATGGCGTGCCCAACATTTGGTTGGCGAGTTCTACAGACATGATTAATTGGGAACCTTTGGAGGATCAAGATGGTAATCTTGTGCCTGTACTTAGCCCTAGGCCTGGGTATTTTGATTCTTGGTTAGTGGAAGCAGGTCCGCCTCCCTTGATTACCGAAAATGGAATTGTGGTAATGTACAATGCCGGGAATTCTCAAAAATTTGGTGTTCCTTCCTTAGGAAATAAAATATACACAGGAGGTCAAGCTCTATTTGATATTGATGAACCATGGAAGCTCCTAGATCGCTCAGAGCAACCTTTTATAAAACCTGAGATGCCTTTTGAAAAATCCGGACAATATGCAGATGGTACTACTTTTATGGAGGGGCTTGTGTTTTTTAAGAACAAATGGTATCTGTTTTATGGTACAGCAGACAGCATGGTGGGAATGGTGTTTTGGGATGGAAAAATCAAATAAATATAAATATTGAAGCCGCAGATAATTTTCTTAAAATTTAGCTTAAAATATCCTAGAGATGATCACAAAAATAAATACCGATCTACCTGCAAGAGATAAACAAGAAATTTTTGACCAAACTAAAAATTGGTTGAAATCTAATGGGTTGGATGTTGAAGATATGGACCTAAATAGACCTTGGGGAGGATTTTTTGTTATCTCACCACTTCAACTTAAAGAATTTAAATCTTTATTTTTTGAAGAGGTGACATTTACAGACCTACAGGAGAACCTAAAAATGAGTCCTAAAATCCTACTTGTGGGCCCAGAACAAAAATTGTCATGGCAATATCATCATAGAAGATCCGAACTTTGGAAATTGGTAGCGGGTAAAGCCTATTATTCAAGAAGTGCAAATAATTTTGAGCAGACCTCTATGGAAATGATTAAGGGACAATTAGTGCAGTTAGGACAAGGAGAGAGACATCGGTTAACTGGATCTAAAGAATGGGGTATAGTTGCAGAAATTTGGATTCATTCAGACCTTAAACACCCTTCAGACGAAAATGATATTATTCGTTTAGAGGATAAATACGATAGAAAATAACCTTCAAAAATTAAATAAGGTCTAAAATATCTGTATGCGAACAAATAAAAAAACTGTCTAACAAGCCTTGTTTTAATCAATCTGATAAAAATTTAGATTGATTTTTTTACTTGTTAGACAGTCTCTTTTAATTTTATTACCCGACGTGTGCCTCGGAATTTTAAATATATATTCCAATTCTTTCGTGGGCTCGCAACGAGGTTCTCGATTCTATTTCTCTTTTTCTTGAGCGTATCTTGCAGAAACCTCTTTCCAATTAATCACATTAAAAAATGCATTGATATAATCTGGACGCTTGTTTTGATATTTTAAATAATATGCATGTTCCCATACATCCATTCCTAAAATAGGAGTTCCCCCACAGCCAACTTCTGGCATTAATGGATTATCTTGATTAGGAGTAGAACAGATCTCTACTTTTCCACCTTTATGAACGCATAACCATGCCCATCCTGAGCCAAATTGTGTAGCTCCCGCGTTAGAGAATTCATCTTTAAAAGCATCAAAAGATCCAAAAGCAGCATCTATAGCTTTCGCCAACTCGCCTTCAGGTTTTCCTCCACCATCTGGAGACATTACTTCCCAGAATAATCTATGGTTATAAAATCCACCACCGTTATTTCTAACAGCTTTATTCTTCATGTCTAAATTTTTAAGGATATTCTCTATCGTCTTTCCTTCATTTTCGGTTCCTGCAATTGCATCATTCAATTTAGAAGTATATCCAGCATGATGTTTATCGTGGTGGATCTCCATTGTTTTAGCATCTATATGTGGTTCTAATGCATCGAATGCATAATTTAATTTTGGTAATTCAAAAGCCATAATAAAATAGTTTTTTAGTTAGTATATATTCAAGTGTTCCAAATTTAGGCATAAAGGGTTTTAATCAAAATATTTTTGTGTTATAATATACTTAAAGATTATCGTGATTAGCATCAAATTTATTATCATAAACCTTTAATTTAGTCACTTAATTACTTTTAATCAATTTTCATTGAGCAATCCCAACACTTTTACCATTTATAATGCATCGGCCGGATCTGGGAAAACCTTTACGCTGGTTAAAGATTATTTAAAGGTGTTATTGCAAAGCAGTAAGGAAGATGCCTATAAGAACATACTTGCCATAACTTTTACAAATAAGGCGGTTGGTGAGATGAAATCCAGAGTGATCGACGCCTTAAGTTCCTTATCCTTAAAGAATACCCTAAAAAGCTCGGAATCTCTTTTAGAGATACTAACCAAAGAAACAAATTTAAGTGCAGAATTTATAAGATCTCGGTCCGAAGTTATTTTAAAGAACATTCTTCATAATTATGCTGCATTCGACATTTCAACTATAGATCGTTTTACTCATAAGATTATAAGAACCTTTGCGAAGGATCTGGGTATTCCTGTGAATTTTGAAGTGGAAATGAATTTGGATCTTATTCTGCAAGAAGCTGTAGATAAAGTAATGACTAGAGCCGGAGAAGAAAAGGAACTAACAAAAGTACTTCTAAAGTATACGTTAGATAAAACCGATGATGATAGAAGTTGGGATATAAGCAGAGATCTGTTTTCCTTCTCAAGATTGCTTATCAGCGAAAATCAACAACCATATGTACAGCAATTAAAGGGGTTGAGCCTAAAGGATTTTGCCGATTTTTCGGAAAAACTGAAGTTGGCTATTACTTTGGTGGAAGATGAAATTGAAAATGCTACCAACTCCTTCTTCGCTTTAACTGAAGCTAATAATTTAACTGAGAAAGATTTTACCGGTGGCTTCATTTATAAGTATTTTACAAAGCTAAAAACTAAAAATTTCATTGGACTTTTTGGGGCGAAATGGCAGGATAAATTAGACGATTCTCCTTTATATTCTCAAAAAGTAGACAAAGATAAAAAGCTCGCTCTAAATGAAAATCAAGCGAAGATAGCAGCTTTATTTGATAGTTCGAAAAAAGCAATACATAAAAGAGATTATCTAAAAGCTATCGATAAAAGCATAATCCCATTGTCTTTGCTTAGTGAGATAGATAAGGAAATTGAGCATATTAAGAAAGAACGTTCACTGGTCCTGATTTCAGATTTTAACTCAACCATCGCTAAAGAGATCAATGATCAGCCAGTACCTTTTATATATGAACGATTGGGCGAACGTTATAAGAATTATTTTATAGATGAGTTTCAGGACACTTCAGAATTACAATGGACCAATATAATTCCGCTGGCAGATCATAATTTAAATACGGAACAAGTTTTAGGAGAACCGGTTGCAAACATCACTTTAGTAGGAGATGCTAAACAATCCATTTATCGATTTAGAGGCGGTAAGGCAGAGCAGTTTATAGACCTCTGTAATCTGGAACAATCATTTCAAATAGAACAAGAAGTTATTGATCTCCCGTTCAATTATAGAAGTTCTAAAGATGTTATTGCCTTTAATAATTCCTTTTTTAAATATGTTGCCACTAAATTTAAAAATGAAACTTATAAAGGACTGTTCGAGAAAAGTGCACAAGGACCAAAAAAAGATTTTGGTGGTTATGTAAACATCAGCTTTCTCGAAGCTAAAAATAAAGAGGAGGAATTAGAATTGCATCCGAAAAAGGTGTTAGAGGTAATTCAGAATTTAGATAAGCAAGCTGTTTCCAGAAGTGATATTTGTATCCTAACCAGAACTAGAAAAGAGAGTTTTGCCATTGCAAATTATTTGAATGAACAAGGTGTTTCCATTATTTCATCGGAATCTTTACTTGTTTCAAATTCTCCGGAAGTACAATTTATAACTTCCCTTTTTGCATTATCATTAAATCCAAATGATAAAAATATAAAATGGGAATTGTTGAATTATCTTATTCAAAAACTGCAATTAAAGGATTCTCATAATTTGTTTCTGAAGAATTTAGAAGAGGAACCATCCAATTTCTTTTCTTGGCTTCAGGAATATGACATTTATTTTGATCTCTCTAAATTACAAACGCTTTCCCTTTATGAATCTGCCGAATATATTATTAGAAGTTTTCATTTAATAGAAACTTCCGATGCTTATTTGCAGTTCTTCTTAGACTTCATCTTTGATGCCTTGAATAATAAGACTCACGGAATTGCAGAGTTCTTACAACTTTGGGATCAGAAAAGCGGAAAGTTGAGCATCCTTGCTCCAAAATCTGATCATGCAGTGCAGATCATGACCATCCATAAATCTAAAGGTTTAGAATTTCCAATTGTGATCTATCCTTTTGCAAATACAGATCTTCAAGATGTGAAGAAAGAGCATTTATGGCTGCCTTTGCCGGAAGGGCTTAATGCCATTCCAATTGGTTATCTCAAAGCGAATAAAGGAATGTTAGATTGGGGAGAAACTGAAGCAACTGCCTATCAAAAACTTTTAGACACAACAGAATTTGATAGTATTAATGTGCTATATGTAGCATTAACAAGAGCTTCCCATCAGTTATATATAATTTCTAATCTGGACATAAATGCTAAGGGAGAAGTAAAAGCAAATTCAGTTTCCGGTTTATTCATAGAATATCTCCAAAACAAAAATTTATGGAATGATGCTTTAAACTATGAATTCGGTGCAAAAATGATTCAGAATTATACTCCTTCAAAATCTCCTTCCCTATTAAAACAAGATCATTTCTATTCTTCTTTCACACAGAATAATGCAGTCCAATTAATGACAAAATCTGGTGCGCTGTGGGATTCTGTTCAAGGAATGGCTATTATTAATGGAAATTTATATCACGATATCTTTTCAGAAATTGATATATTGGAAGATATGCCAGCTGCAATTTCTAAATACTCGGAGCCTGAGAATCTTTCAGAAGATCAATTATCGCAATTAGAAGAACTGATTTCTTCAGTCATAGTAAATCCAGAATTAAAAGAATATTTTACTCCCGGAGAAATGGTTATCAAGGAGCGTAATATCTTAAGCCCATCTGGAGAAGTATTAAGACCAGATAGATTGAACTTCAAAGAAGATAATGTTACTATAATCGATTATAAAACGGGGAGTTTTCAGAACAGTCATCAACTTCAAATGGAGCAGTATGAACAAGTGCTGAAAGAAATGGGTTATACTACTCTCAAAAAAATACTAATATATATTAATACCGAAGTGAACATCACATTTGTATAAAAGATGTTTAATTTTGTGAAAATTTTGAAATTATGTACGGATCAATAAAAGAACATCTACAAGCAGAAATTAAAGACATTAAAGAAAATGGCCTTTATAAAAAAGAAAGAATTATCACTTCTCCGCAGGGAGCTGCTATAAAAATAAATACCGGACAGGAAGTATTAAATTTTTGTGCTAACAATTATTTAGGACTTTCTTCTCATCCGGAGGTTGTTCAAGCAGCTAAAGATGCCATGGATTCTCACGGATTTGGGATGTCCAGCGTTCGATTTATTTGCGGAACTCAAGATATACATAAGGAGTTGGAGCAAAAAGTGGCCGATTTCTACGGAACAGAAGACACTATTCTCTACGCGGCTTGTTTTGATGCCAATGGCGGAATCTTCGAACCTTTATTATCTGTAGAAGATGCAATAATTTCAGATTCTCTCAATCATGCGTCAATTATAGACGGAGTTCGTTTATGTAAAGCGGCAAGATATAGATATGAGAACGCAAATATGGAAGATCTGGAAAAACAGCTTCAAGATGCCAATGAAAAAGGAACTAGATTCAAATTAATAGTTACAGATGGAGTATTCTCTATGGATGGTTTGGTTGCTCCATTGGATAAAATATGTGATTTGGCAGATAAATACGATGCTATGATCATGGTAGACGAATGTCATGCAACTGGGTTTATTGGAAAAACAGGGATTGGAACCATGGAAGAAAAAGGAGTTTTAGGTAGAATAGATATTATTACCGGGACTTTTGGGAAGGCCTTAGGTGGTGCTATGGGTGGATATACCACTGGTAAAAAAGAGATCATAGATCTATTAAGACAACGTTCCAGACCTTATTTATTTTCAAATTCTTTGGCTCCTTCTATAGTTGGAGCATCTATCAAAGTGTTCGATATGCTAAAAAATGATACCAGTTTGCGTGATAAACTGGAGGAAAACACAAAATATTTTAAAGAAAAAATGAAAAGTGCAGGTTTCGATATTATAGATGGAGATTCTGCTATTGTTCCGGTAATGTTATATGATGCGAAATTAGCTCAAAAAATGGCAGATAAACTCTTGGAAGAAGGTATATATGTAATAGGTTTCTTCTTTCCTGTAGTGCCAAAAGGAAAAGCTAGAATACGGGTGCAACTCTCTGCAGCGCATGATCTAGAACATTTAGACAAAGCGATTACCGCTTTCACAAAAGTGGGAAAAGAGTTAAAAGTAATTTAACATATTAACTCTTAAATTAGATGTTAATTAATTAAAAAAAAATTAATTAATTATAGGTAATTCTGTTAATTTATTAGGCTTGATGAGGCTTAAAATCATTGGGTTTTTGAATTATTTTTGCATAAAAACCCCTTAAATACTATGACTATAGCGGTCAATTAAGAAAACTTTATTATTTTTGTCTTTGTTAATATCGAATAAGCATATACTTTTGCTTCAATTAACACTTAAAACTAAATCAACAAATATGAAACATCTTAGCAGATTTTTATTAGCTTCATTATTTGTCTTATGCTTCTCTTCTATGCAAGCACAAGATGAAAACAATCCTTGGGCCATTGGTATTGGCGTAAATGGGGTTAACTTTTACGGTACTGGTGACGACACACCTGGAATGATTGGGAACGGTAACGCTGGAGGTGACTTCGGAGATAGCTTTTTTGATACAGACAAATTCAGTATTCTTCCTTCTGTATCAAGACTAACTGTTGGTCGTTACATTGGTGGTGGATTCGTTTTTGAAGCTGCTGGTTCTGTAAATCAAATCGATACTTACGGAAATCAAAGAGTTGATGATCTTTCTTACTATGCTTTAGATGGTATGGTAAACTACAGCCTTCGTGCTTTATTGAACGATGGTTGGTTTGATCCACAAGTTGGAGTTGGTGGTGGTTACACTTGGATCGATGATGATGGTAATGGAACTTTAAACGGTTCTGCTGGTTTCAACATCTGGTTCTCAGATAACATTGCTCTTAACTTACAATCTACTTACAAATATGCATTTAAGGATGAAGCAACTGCTCATTTCCAACATGCTGCTGGTATTAAAGTAATTTTCGGAGGAAAAGATACTGATGGTGATGGTGTATATGATAAAGATGATGAATGTCCTGAAACTGCTGGTTTAGTAGAATTTAACGGATGTCCTGACTCTGATGGTGATGGAATAGAAGATCGTAAAGATGAATGTCCTAATGAAGCTGGTTTAGCTGAATTTAATGGATGTCCTGATACTGACGGTGATGGTATCCCTGATAACAAAGACGAATGTCCTACAGTAGCAGGTATTGCTGCAATGAACGGATGTCCTGATGCTGATGGGGATGGCGTAAAAGATAGTGAAGACGAATGTCCTAACGAAGCTGGTCCAAAAGAAAATAAAGGTTGTCCTTTTAAAGATAAAGATGGCGATGGTGTATTAGATAAAGATGATGAATGTCCAGATGTTGCAGGTACTGTAGCTAATAATGGATGTCCAGAACCTACTGCTGAAGCTATTAAAGAATTGAACGAGTATTCTAAAACTGTATTGTTTGATACAGCTAAAGCAACTATTCGTCCAGAATCTAAAGAATCTTTAGAGGCTATTCACGACATTATGCATGAATATGCTAACACAGTATTCCATATTGAAGGTCACACAGATTCTCAAGGTGGTGATGATTACAACTTGAAATTATCTAAAGAACGTGCTGCATCAGTTAGAGAGTATTTAGTTTCTAATGGTATTCCTGCAAACAGATTAACTTCTGAAGGATACGGTGAGTCTAGACCAATTGCAACTAACAAAACTGCAGCTGGAAGACAAGATAACAGACGTGTAAACATCTCTTTGGATAAAGACAAAGAAATGAAAAACACTGAAAAAGATTCTACTGATAAAATGTAGTAGAAAACTTTAAAGTTTTTTAAAAAACGCCCCGATTTTTTCGGGGCGTTTTCTATTTTTAACCCATGACATCTTTTATCTCCCAAATCCTTAAAGAACTTCTAGCTCAAGGAAATAATGTATCCGATCTTATCTTTGTGTTACCTAGCAAAAGAGCAGGTGCCTATTTAAGAAAGGAACTCGCCTTAATGGTAGATAAACCAATTTTCTCCCCAGAAGTGATAAGCATTGAGGAGTTTTCAGAAAAAGTCTCTCAACTAGAAACAATAGACTCCGTTCACACGCTTTTTGAACTCTATGCAGTCTATAAAGAAGTTACTCCAAAAGAAGAATTAGAAGATTTCGAGAATTTTAGCAATTGGGCGCAAACTCTAATGCACGACTTTAATGAGATTGACAGGTATCTTATTGATCCTGAAAAGATCTTTAATTATCTCTTCGAAATTCAAGACAAGAATCATTGGTCTCTTGGGGAAGAACAAACAAGGATTGTAAAGAATTATTTGTCTTTCTGGAGAAAACTCCCCGATTACTATAAAAAACTCCAATTTAATTTAATTAAAAAACGCCAAGGCTATCAAGGTTTGGTGTATCGAACTGCAGCTAATAGAATAGAAGAATTTGCCAAAGAAAATGCATATAATTATATCTTCCTTGGTTTTAATGCACTCAACAACGCCGAGCAACAAATCACCCAAATTATGCTGGACAACAATAGCCGGATATATTGGGATATAGATACAATGTTTCTAAAAGATAAGCAGCATGACGCTTCCCTATTTATTAGGCAATATTTGGAAAATTGGCCTCATTATAAAAATAATGAATTCCAATATGTAAGCAACCTATATAGTTCTCCAAAGAATATCGAGATTATTGGAGTGCCTAAAAATGTTGGACAAGTAAAATATGTTGCAGAAACACTTGCCGGATTGACTACTGAAGAATTAAATTCTACCGCTTTAGTTTTGGGAGATGAATCACTTTTGCTTCCTATGTTAAATTCAATTCCATCCAAGATAGATGCGTTGAATATCACCATGGGTTATCCACTTAAATACAGCCCGTTTTCCAGTTTATTTGAAAAATTATTCGAAATATTTAAGATCGAGAACGATCAATTCTATTATAAAGATGTAGTTGCTATTTTAGGTTCGCCATTAATAATTCAGGCAACAGAAAATGAGTCTGAAGCTATGATCAATAAAATAAAGACCGAAAATTTACTTTATTTAAACAAGAATCAAATTTTAAATCTGTTCCCATCAGATAGATCTTCAATTATCTCAGCATGTTTTTCAGAAAAAAAAATAAGTACAAAAGAGGCCTTAGAGAGATTTTCTGCCATCGTTTCAATTTTTAAAAAGCTTTTAGCTTCCGAAGAAAAAGGGTTAAGGCTAGAATTCTTATATCATCATCATGTGGTTTTTGATAAGCTTACATCACTGATAACAGAATTCCCTCATTTTACTTCTATTAATTCACTGCATCAATATTATAAAGAATTAAGCGCACAACAATCCTTAGATTTTCAAGGAAAACCTTTTCAAGGATTGCAACTTATGGGAATGCTGGAAACTCGCGGACTGGATTTTGAAACTGTTATTCTAACCTCTGTAAATGAAGGAATCTTACCCGCAGGGAAAAGCAATAACTCTTTTATTCCGTATGATCTCAAAAAGACTTTCAATCTTCCAACCTATAAGGAGAAAGATGCCATTTATACCTATCATTTTTACCACTTATTGCACCGAGCAAAAAAGATCTATCTACTTCATGACACCGATACCGAAAGCCAGATGGGCAGTGAAAAGAGCAGATTTATATTGCAATTGCTACATGAAAAACAACCCGAACATAACATAACTACTTCCGTAATTTCACCAGAAGTTCCTGTTGTTATTAATGAATTAAAGCGCATTGATAAAACTCCTGAAGTCCTAGAAAAATTAAAGCAATTCGCGGCTCGAGGATTCTCCCCTTCTGCACTAACCACTTATATTCGAAATCCTTTAGATTTTTACAAACAGTATATATTAGGAATTAGAGATACAGAAGAAGTGGAAGAAACCGTGGCTTATAATACTCTTGGAACTGTTGTGCATGACACTTTAGAAATTTTTTATTTACCTTTTATTGGAAAGGTGTTAAGCGTAAAAAATTTAAAGGAATTTAAAAAGAGAACTGCTGAAGAAGTAAAGGTGCAATTTGAAAAATCTTACAGCAAGGCTCCTTTAAATAAAGGAAAAAACCTATTGATATTTGAGGTGGCTAAGCGCTATGTGATCAATTTCCTGAATATGGAAATAAAGGAGTTAGAAGCTGGAAAAAGTATCATTATAAAAGAAATTGAAACCAATCTCACCTCAGCATTGAGCATTCCAGAACTAGACTTTCCGGTTAATATTAGAGGAAAGGTAGATCGAGTAGATCTTTATGATGGAGTGCAAAGAATTATAGATTACAAGACTGGAAAAGTAATTCAGACTCAGTTGCAAATCTCAGATTGGGAATCTATAACTACAGATTATGATAAATATAGCAAACCGTTCCAGGTACTAACTTATGCTACCATGCTTCTAAGTAACTCTTCAAACAAGGGAGAAGTAGAAGCAGGTGTGATCTCATTTAAAAATTTGAAAGAAGGATTTTTAAAATTCAAGTTGAAACAAAGAGGAAATTCTGATGAATGTAATATTACATCAGAAATATTAGAAGATTTCCAAGCACAATTAAAACTATTGATCGTTGAGATATTCGATCCAAATACACCATTTATAGAAAAAGAAATTAAACCCGCTTATGGAGCTTATTAAAAAGAACAATATCCGCATTACCGGTGACCACGGAAAACCAATTTTAACAGATCTACTATTTTCTGAAGAAACCAATCCAAAACCTGTCGTGATCTTTTGCCATGGTTACAAAGGCTTTAAAGATTGGGGAGCTTGGCACCTTATGGCGGAAGAATTTGCACGAAAAGGTTATTTTTTCCTAAAATTTAATTTTTCTCACAACGGCACAAGTCCGGAGAACCTTACTGAATTTATGGATATTGAAGCCTTTGGAGATAATAATTATACTAAGGAACTTGACGATCTGCAATCTGTAATAGATTGGTTGTTCCAATCTAATTCTGAATTTTATAAATATATAGACACTTCAAATATCACCCTGATCGGGCATTCTAGAGGTGGTGGAATTTGTATTATAAAAGCTGCGGAAGAAAAGAGAATTACAAAATTAGTCACCTTTTCTTCGGTCTCAGATTATGCTTCTAGATTTCCTTCCGGAGATATTCTAGACAACTGGGAAAATAAGGGAGTGAATTATATCGTGAATACAAGAACTAAACAACAGCTACCTCATCATTTTCAGTTTTATACCAATTTCAAAGAAAATGAAGAGCGATTAACTATTTCAAGAGCAGCAAAAGCACTTAAAATTCCACATTTGATAGTTCATGGTAGCAAAGATACTTCTGTACCCTTAAGTGAATCTGGTAAATTATTTAAATGGAGTCCAAATCCAGAACTTTTGTTAGTAGAAGGAGCAGATCATGTTTATGATGTATCCCATCCTTGGAACGTTTACGAATTGTCTAAAAATTTTCAATATGTATTGGATGGAACCTTAAAGTTTATTGAGAAGGATGATCAGGGAAATTAAGTAAAAAAGGTAGCTTCTGCTGCCTAAAATAAATTTCGCCTCTTTAAATAATTGTTTAACTTTGAAATCGAATTTGGGGGATTAGCTCAGTTGGCTAGAGCGTTTGGCTGGCAGCCAAAAGGTCATCGGTTCGACTCCGATATTCTCCACAATCAGGAACCTTGTGGTAAGTACATAAGGTATGTATTTGAAATTACTTTTAAAAAGTAGAGACAAATCTCTGTAAATTAAACCCTCAATGAGGTATAAAACCATCCTTTTCGGGATGGTTTTTTTATTTTAGCAATATAAGCTTAAGTGAACATGAAAATTAGACAAGCATATCAAGAAGATCTTTCAAAAGCAAAAAAGCTTACAGAGGCTTGTGCGGTTGGAATGCAGCAGCTCGGAATCTTTCAGTGGAATGCGCAGTATCCTTCTGAAGAAAAACTTCAGCATGATATAGATCACAAGGAACTATATGTCTTAGAAGAAAATAACCAGATCATGGGAATGATTGTCCTTTCAGAAATTATGGATGAAGAATATATACCGGTTTCTTGGTTAACTCCTTCAGAAAAAAATCTTTATATCCATAGGCTAGCCATACATCCCGAAAGCTGGGGAAAAGGCTATGGTCAAAAATTAATGGACTTTGCTGAAGAATTTGCTAGAAAACTAGACTTCCAGTCTATAAGACTGGACACCTTCAGCCTTAATCAAAGGAATCAGAAATTCTATGAAACCCGAGGATATCAAAAATTAAAAGATATTTACTTTCCAAAGCAAAGTGCTGCGCCATTTCATTGTTACGAGCTGGTATTAAAAAACAATTCGCTCTAAACTCCAGATAAATTACTTGTCTTCCGCAATAAGCTTTAAGAACATCAATAAAATTGCAATTCCTGCTATAATCGCTGGGATTGCAGAACCTCTTATCTCTTTAACAGATATTGCCATTATTGGGAATGTAGATACAAATCCTATTGAATCCTTAGCGGCAGCTGGAATTGTTGGGTCTTTTCTCTCTGCAATTATTTGGATAGTAGCACAAACAAAAACTGCCATCTCCGCGATAGTTTCTCAGCAATTAGGTTCGAGTAGAATTCACGCCGTAAAAACGCTAATTCCGCAGGCTATCTTTTTTAATTTGCTATTAAGCATATTATTATATGCGATCACTGCGTTTTTTGCCAAAGCCATTTTCAGCAGTTATCATGCAGAAGGGCTTATTTTAAATTATGCTAAAGAATACTATCAGATAAGAGCTATTGGCTATCCGCTTACTTTGGTGACCTTTGCGATCTTCGGAGTGTTTAGAGGACTGCAAAACACCTTGTGGGCAATGAAATGCAGTCTTACAGGGGCCTTGGTGAATGTGGGGCTGGATTATCTACTAGTTTATGGAATAGAAGACTACATTCCTGCTATGCATCTAAAAGGAGCGGCTTATGCAAGTCTGGCTGCTCAAGCTATTATGCTTATTATGGCGCTATGGTTTTATTTTAAAAAAACTCCCTTCAATTTAAAATTGAGTTTAAATATCAACCCTAGGTTAAAAGGCTTGTTGTTAATGGCCGGCAACTTATCTATAAGAACTGCCGCTCTTAATTTTGCCATCTATCTCGCCAATGCCTACGCAACAGATTATGGTAGAAATTATATCGCCGCTCAAAGTATCCTAATGAACATTTGGCTATTCTTTGCTTTTTTTATAGATGGGTATGCTAATGCCGGAAATGCAATTGGAGGTAGACTTTTAGGTGCGAAAGATTATAAGAGCCTTTGGGAGCTGAGCAAGAAGATTAGCAAATATTCGGTATTGATCGCTCTTCTCTTAATGGTTGTTTGTGCCTTGTTCTATAATGAAATTGGACTTATCTTTAATAAAGAGGCCAGTGTATTAGTGTTGTTTTCATCAGTGTTTTGGTTGGTATTGCTCATGCAACCAATAAATGCAATTGCGTTTATGTTTGATGGGATCTTTAAAGGATTGGGGGAAGCCAAATACTTGAGAAACCTATTGTTAGTTGCCACTTTTCTAGTGTTCACTCCTATTCTTTTAATTGGTGATTATTTCGGATTAAAACTCTATGCCATTTGGATCGCTTTCTTTGCATGGATGGTTATTAGAAGTAGCGCCTTGGTATTTCAATTCCGAAGAAAATATTTAAATAAGGAGATTTAAATTGTGATCTTATCACATTAAGCGTTCTAAGATTAAAACCGATTTTTAAGCAACTATGTGTAATAACTGTGAATTTAAATTTTAAGCCTCAATAATTCATATTTTAACACTAGAGATTCTTCAATCCGTTTCGCTCCTTTCAGAAAGACACCAAGAGAGATTGTCATTCCGACGAAGGAGGAATCTCATTCAAAAAAAATACATTTTTAAAGTTGAGAAGTTTTTTCCAAAATATTAATATATCTCTGAGCGTCCCGTTTATTATCGAGATGGAAGAATCTCTTATCTTAATCATCTTGTTACACTAAAATCTTTTAAAGCTTTATCTTTACATTTGATAAAATCTATTTCTTATGAGCACCAACCTCGAGAACGGAAGTTTATATACCAGTATTCAAAATAAAATTGCCACTGTAGAATTTGGGCATCCTGCCAGTAATTCCTTTCCTTCAGAATTATTAGAAAGACTTCAAAAGGAGTTTCAGAATTTATCTGAAAATGAAGAAGTAAATGTGATAATTCTTAAATCTGAAGGTGAAAAAGCTTTTTGTGCAGGAGCATCTTTTGATGAATTGGTAGCGATTGAGAATTTGGAGCAAGGGAAACAATTTTTCTCCGGTTTTGCCAATGTGATAAATGCCATGAGAATGTGCAAGAAAATTATCATTGGGCGAGTTCAGGGAAAAACCGTTGGTGGTGGAGTTGGTTTGGCTGCAGCCTGCGATTATACAATGGCTACTGAAGCTGCGGCAATTAAACTATCTGAACTTACTATTGGGATAGGACCTTTTGTTATTGCTCCAGCTGTAGAGCGAAAAATGGGTCTGGCCGCTCTATCTGAATTAAGTCTTGCAGCTCACGAATGGAAGAACGCCTATTGGACACAAGAAAAAGGACTTTATGCAAAGGTATTCGAATCAATTGCAGACTTGGATAAGGAAGTTGAACTTTTAGCAGAAAAATTAGCATCTTATAATCCGCAGGCCACTCAAGAAATGAAAAGTGTACTTTGGGAGAATACTGCTCATTGGGATAAATTATTGATAGATCGAGCTGCCGTTTCCGGTGAATTAGTGCTATCCGAATTTACTAAGAATGCTTTAGAGAAATTCAAGAAATAGTTAAGACTAACTAATATAATGATTATATTTCTATAAAATTAAAACTATGCCATTTCAAATAGGAATACCAAAAGAGCAACAAGCAACCCCAGAACAGGAGTGGGGTTTTACACTTTGGGAATTCATCCTAGAGAATAAATGGTATATCTTTGCCATCCTTTTAATTGTGGCTATCTTTCTGTATTCTAGAAATTACATGAAAAGACACTAAATAAATGACACAAAACAACGTGCCTGTAAGTGACACCACTTATGATGTTTTCACTTTTTTAAGTGGAATGGGTTTTTGGATAATTCTTGCCATAGCGCTTATTGGCGTGGTATTTTATAAGAAATTCAGAAAATAATTAGCGCGTTTTTAACCAGCCGGTAATACTCAGTCTCATGGTATTTACAGGCTTTACTTCATGTTCTAAGATCTGACTTTCAAAAACCACAACTCTTCCAGGAAAAGGATAAATAGTAATTGGATTTTCTAGTCCTTCTAAGTTTTTATAGATTACCAATTCCCCGCCATTTTCTGGTTTCCAATCTTCATCATTTAAATAACAAACCAAAGAAAGCTTGCGCCTATCGTCATTCTGGAAAGTGTCCAGATGTCTTTTATAAAAAGTGCCTTTAGGATATAAGGCATAATGGAATTCCTTAAATAGTATCCCTAAAAAGCAGGTCTTGTTCAAATAAGAGATAAACGGATTAATCTTACCAAAAAAGATCTTTTCATTAGTTCCTGCATCAGCTTCATTTAACCAAAGAATAAAATCTCCCCGAATAGATTTTTCAATCATCTCATTAACTCTGTTCCCTATTGCCGCTTTTTTAAAATTGTCCTCTTCATATTCGCGCAATAAGTTGGAGCGCAGTTTTTCAACTTCATCTAAACTAAAGAAATTGTCTACAATACTGTACTGCTTCTCCACCAAATCTGTAATGATACGTTCAAAAAGAGGATTCTCCTGGAATTCTAATTGCTCGTATAATTCTAAAATTTCACTCATCATCTTCCAATTTTAATTGATTTTATTTTGTTTTTCTAGAGATGCACCAATACAAAAACATACAAATGTAAGGCTAGAAAGCTTTGATTGTATCTAAAACATTTCGAAGGAAAATCTAGTATCTTTGCATCAAATTGTAGTTATGAGTAAGATTAGGATCACCAAACAATTTTCTTTTGAAACCGGACATGCCCTTTACGGCTACGATGGGAAATGCAAGAATGTGCACGGCCATAGTTATAAGTTAAGCGTAACGGTAATTGGAACGCCAATTACAGATACCAATAATGTGAAATATGGAATGGTGATAGATTTTACCGATCTTAAAAAGATCGTTAAATCGGAGATCGTTGATAAATTTGATCATGCTACCGTTTTTAACAAGAACACGCCACACATCGAGCTTGCAAGAGAATTGGAAAACAGAGATCATAACGTGATCTTGGTAGATTACCAGCCTACTAGCGAGAATATGGTATTAGATTTTGCCGATAAGATCAAGAGTCAGTTACCTGCACAGATCAAGTTGTTCTCTCTAAAACTTCAGGAAACAGATACCTCTTTTGCAGAGTGGTATGCTAGTGATAACACTTAGGGCGCAAACTTGCCAAAAAGCAAGGTCGGGCTGTACGCTATATCCCCGATAAAGATCGGGGGATGCCGCTGCCATCCCTTGCGCAAAAATACTCCCCAATAAAAGTAGAACTAAAATTCAATAGTTCGGCTCCTTTCCTAAAATACTTATATTTACACGTCCAAACTCGAAACATGAATATTCCGAAAGGCAAAAAAATATACTTTTCAAGCGATAATCATTTAGGCGCACCTACTCAGGAAGAAAGCAAACCTAGAGAAGCAAAGTTTGTAAAATGGCTGGACGAGATAAAGGAAGATGCTGCTGCTATATTTTTATTGGGAGATCTTTTCGATTTCTGGTTCGAGTATAAGCATGTGGTTCCAAAAGGTTTCGTACGCACCTTGGGCAAACTTGCCGAAATTAAAGATAGTGGCGTCCCGATCTATTTCTTTGTGGGAAATCATGATCTCTGGATGCACGATTATTTCGAAAAAGAACTAGGTATCCCAGTTTTTCGCGAGCCAAAGGAATTCCAGTTTAATTCCAAAACTTTCCTGATTGGTCATGGTGATGGTTTAGGACCAGGCGACAAAGGATACAAGAGGATGAAAAAAGTATTTACCAATCCATTTTTCAAATTTATATATAGATGGTTGCATCCGGATATCGGTGTGCCTATTGCACAACATTTATCGGTTAAAAATAAGATGATCTCTGGAGTAGAAGATCAAAAATTTTTAGGGGAAGAAAAGGAGTGGCTTATTCAATATTCTAGGAAAAAACTGGAAACCAAACATTACGATTATTTTCTATTTGGGCATAGACATCTGCCTTTAGAAATTGAACTATCAGACACCTCAACATATATAAATACTGGAGATTGGATCGAATATTACACTTTTGCTGTTTTTGATGGGGAGGAATTGAAACTTGAAAAATTAAGTTGATATGATAATATTCTAATTTAAAGAAGGCTCAAAAAATTGGAATTGCAATTTTAATTCCAACTCTTTTAATATCATTATTTTTCTATAATGATGATTATGGTGTAATCTATGGTTCATTAACTGGAGCCGGAGCGGGTTTACTGCTTTGGAGTAAAAACCCTAAAGAAAATAAAAAATAATTCTATACACATTGAATGTCTAAGTTTGTTGCATCAAACCCATATTTCGACAAGCTCAATATGACGAATCCCGTTTGTCATATCAAGCGTCCCGATAACTATTTATAAATTTAAGTTTTCTATAGAATGAAAACTTCATTTTTTGTCATCCCGACGACAGGAGGGATCTCCAGTAAAGATGATTCAGTTTCATAGAGATTCTTCAATCCGTTTCACTGCTTTCAGAATGACATCACAATCCCTTCGAGCAATCTGATAAGCATCGGGATCGAGAAAATCATTTATGCCTTAATATCCTTAAGCTTTAACTGCAAACTCACATTCCCATTCCATTCATTCTCATCTATGGAATAAACGGCATCAAAAGATTGTGAATTAATAATCAGTTCTTTTTTAGCACCCAAATTAAATCCAATAGCACCAATCTGGTTTTTACTGTTTTCTTGTTTAACTGAACATTTTAAATGAAGATCATCTCCACCTACACATTTGCCATAGCCTGTGTCTTTCAGATTTGTACTTAAGAAAACAGGAGACATATTTCCCGGACCATGAGGTTCAAATTGCTTTAATATTCTATGGAATTTCGGATTGATATCTGCTAATTTTATTTCAGCGTCTATAGAAATTTCAGGAGTAAGCATATAATTCTCGATACTTCCGGAAACTACTTCTTCAAATTTTAATTTAAATGCATCATACTGAGATTCAGCTAAAGTTAATCCAGCAGCATACATATGCCCGCCAAATTGTTCAATATGTTCGTTACATGCTTCCAATGCATTGTAAACATCAAAACCTTTAACAGATCTCGCAGAGGCGGCTAGCTTATCTCCGCTTTTAGTAAATACCAAGGTTGGCCTGTAATAGGTTTCTATCAATCTACTGGCAACAATCCCAATAACACCTTTATGCCAATCTTCTTGATAAACTACCGTTGTGAAACGCTCTTTTTCGTTGAGGTCTTCCACTTGTTGCAAAGCTTCGACAGTAATGCTTTTATCTGCATCCCGTCTATCCGAATTATAAGTTTCAATTTCTGAGGCAAATTTCTTTGCAACTTCCATATCCTCTTCAACTAACAAATTAACCGCATGTAAGCCATGTTTCATCCTTCCTGCAGCATTGATTCTTGGAGCCAGAATAAAAACAACATCGGTAATGGTAAGTGTTTCCTTTTTTACTTGCTCTAAAATGGCTTTAAATCCAGGTCTCGGAGTAACATTAATAACATGAAGTCCGTGATAGGCTAAGATTCTATTTTCCCCTGTAATAGGAACAATATCTGCACCTATGGCAGTAGCCACTAGGTCTAGATAGGGTAATAAAACATCTATGGGAATGTTCTTTTTGATGTTCCATGCTTGTAAGAGCTTAAAACCAACTCCGCATCCGCAAAGTTCTTTATAGGGATAATTGCAATCTTCTCTTTTGGGATCAAGAACTGCTACCGCTTTAGGGATCTCTCCTCCTGGCCTATGATGATCGCAAATAATGAATTCTATATTTTTTTCTGTAGCATAAGCAACCTTTTCAATTGCTTTAATCCCGCAGTCCAGTGCTATTATAAGTGATATATCGTTATCTGCTGCAAAGTCGATTCCCATATAGGAAACTCCATAACCTTCCTCATATCTGTCTGGGATATACGTAACCACATTTGGATAAAAAGTCTTTAAATAAGAAGAAACCAAGGCAACACTTGTAGTTCCATCTACATCATAATCTCCAAAAACCATGATATTCTCCTCTTGCTCTATGGCTTGTTCTATTCGCTCTATAGCCTTATCCATATCCTTCATTAAAAACGGATCATGTAGATCATCTAAGGATGGCCTAAAGAATTTTTTAGCTTCTTCAAAAGTTTCTATCCCTCGTTGAACTAGCAGTGAAGCTATAGGTATTTCAACCCCCAACTTAGAAGAAAGTATACTTACAGTTTCACGATTAGGTTTTGGTTTAAGCGTCCAGCGCATGGAATGATTTTTTATTAAAAACTAGCAAAGTTATTAGGACTCTTCTTAAATATAGCCTTATTAAAGAATCCTCCTCACTTATAAAGTGTTAAAAGTTAATTGTTATATGTTGGATGTATTCGATTTTCCTTAAAAAAAGCATCATGTATAATTTTGTAAAAATTATTTTTAAAATAATATCTCAGAAATTTTCTGTTGAAGCTTTGTTACCACGCTTTCTTCAAACCAAGGATTTTTTATTCTCCAAAACCTATTAACCGGAGATGGATGTGGTAAAGTCCAGAATTTTGGGAGGAATTTTTCATATTCTGCTACTTTTTCGGTTAGTTTAGATTTCTCTTGAGGTAGATAGTAATTAGAGGCATAAGAACCTATAAGTATAATTAATTCTAAGTTCTTTAATTCTGAAAAAACCTGATCATGCCAAAGTGGGGCGCATTCTTTTCGAGGCGGCATATCGCCCGTCTTTGCTTTACCAGGATAACAGAAACCCATGGGCAATATGGCAAAATTAGAGGTGTTATAAAAAGTAGTCTCATCTACACCCAACCATTCCCTTAATTTTTTTCCACTTTGGTCATCCCATGCAATGCCAGATTCGTGTACCACTCTTCCCGGAGCCTGGCTAATTAATAATATCTTGGAATCTTTTGAAGCTTCAATTATTGGGCGGGCTCCTTTTGGTAAATATTTTATGCAATGGTCACAATGCCTTATTTTATTTAATAATTGCTGCATTTATGCTTTTCCCTGTACTACAATTACTATTTCACCCTTTGGTGGTTTATTCGTATAATATTCCAGCACCTCTTTTGCCGTTCCCCTGATAGTTTCTTCGTGCATTTTGGTTATTTCTCGGGATACAGAAACCAATCTTTCTTCTCCAAAATATTCCATGAAATTGGTAAGAGTCTTCAGCAATTTATGAGGAGACTCATAAAATATGATTGTTCTGGTTTCTTCTGCCAAGGTCTTAAATCTGGTTTGCCTCCCTTTCTTCGGAGGTAAAAATCCTTCAAAAACAAATTTATCGTTAGGGAAACCGCTATTCACCAAAGCAGGTACAAAGGCTGTGGCACCTGGCAAACAGTCTACCTCTACTCCTTCTTGCACGCAAGCTCTTGTAAGCAAAAATCCAGGGTCGCTAATAGCAGGAGTTCCGGCATCGCTTATCAGCGCAAAAGTTTCCCCATTCTTAATTCTGCGCACAATAGTTTCAACCGTTTTATGCTCATTATGCATATGGTGGCTTTGCATCGGCGTGTTTATTTCGAAGTGTTTCAGAAGTTTTCCACTGGTACGTGTATCTTCAGCAAGAATAATATCTACTTCTTTTAAAACACGAATTGCTCTAAGTGTGATATCTTCCAAATTACCAATAGGTGTTGGCACCAAATATAATTTTGACATACTTAAGTGAACTTACTCTTTGGAAAGTCTAATGATTGAATTTATTTTCAACTAATGCCATAAAACGTTCTTCATACTCCTCTTTACCAGCCCAATTCTTATAATCTGGCTTGACAACCTGAGTGATAAATTTTTGAGCATCTTCCAGATTATCAAAAGTATTTAGTTGGGAGACTACTCTATTATAATCGTTGGTCTTACCTTCAAAAAGATGTTTTATAAAAGACAATCTTTCATTAAACCCAATAGTAATTCCTTTTTTTAGCCGGTCGTTTAAAGATCTTGGCTTTTCATGCTCATATTTCCTAACTGGTTCAAAACTCGGAAGATTGTCATAATCTACACCTATATCTCTAAAATCGTTCTTTTTAAAATGTGAAGTATCCTCTGGTAATTTTCCGTTGCTACTGGGAGCAATAATACGATCTACCATAGAATCTACTTTTTCGGTTTCTGGTGGCATTTGTGCAACAATATCCTTAATCAATTCGGTATTAAGCTCTGTAATTGCTTCAGAATCATTATATTCTGTACCATCTGGCAAATATTCGTCCTTGTTTTCTTCATCATGTGTAGTTAAAACAGGAGTTTCTCTATGCTCTAAAGAAGGAGGAGTTTCTGAAGACTCTAGTTTATTATTAGAAGTACCAAACAGATTTTCTTCAGTAAAAGAAAGTATTGTAAGTTTTTCATAAAGCTCCTGTGCTATTTTTTTTAGCTGATTTGTGGAGCGAGATGGAGAGTTATCAAGTATTTTAGTGGCTAATTCTTTTAATTCAGATTCCAATTTCTTTTTCATCACTGGGATTATTTTTGTTAGAAGTTAGATAATAGAAGGTGCAATAACTTTACCACGTTCTAAATATCTTTGCTTCAATTTTAATTAAACGATTTTACAAATTTAATTGAAGCAACCGCCTTGAGCGTTGTATTTTTAATAAATTTGTTTCAACTTTATGCAGATTAGGTACGAATCTTAATCTGCACTGAAAATTACAAAATGTTTCTCGAAAATACGGTAAATCACAAAGAGCAATTTGGCTGGATTGAAGTAATATGCGGATCTATGTTTTCCGGAAAAACCGAAGAATTGATACGCAGACTTAAGCGCGCCACCTTTGCTAAACAGCGAGTTGAAATCTTTAAACCTGCAATAGATAAGAGATACCATGATGAAATGGTTGTATCTCACGATGCTAATGAAATAAGATCTACACCGGTACCTTCTGCTGCAAATATTAGAATTCTCGCAGATGGCTGTGATGTTGTTGGAATAGATGAAGCGCAATTCTTTGATGATGAAATTGTGAATGTTTGTAACGATCTTGCAAATAGTGGAATTCGAGTAATTGTAGCGGGATTGGATATGGATTTTAAAGGAAATCCTTTTGGGCCAATGCCTAGTCTAATGGCAACCGCAGAATATGTTACTAAGGTACATGCAGTTTGTACTCGCACAGGAAATTTGGCGCAATACAGTTATAGAAAAGCAACAAATGACGATCTTGTTTTCTTAGGTGAAAATGAAGAATATGAGCCATTAAGCAGAGCTGCCTATTATAAAGCCATGCTAAGGGAGCGGGTTAAAAATTATTCTGTAAAAGATGCAGAAACGGTTAATCCGGTAAAAGCCCCAAAATAATGCCAACAGTACACGAGACTACATTGGAGATCAATTTAAGTTGTCTTACTCATAATTATAACTACATCCGCTCCAAAATAACAGATGATGTTATGCTCATGGCCGTGATAAAGGCTTATGGATATGGAAGCGAATCTGTAGAACTCGCTAAAAAGTTAACCCAACTTGGAGCAAATTATTTTGCTGTAGCTTATACCAAAGAAGGAGTGGCTTTAAGAGAGGCCGGAATAACTTTACCAATATTGGTGCTTCATCCACAATCTACTAATTTTGAAGAAATTATTGAACATTGTCTGGAGCCGAGTATTTATAGTGAATATGTTTTAAGAGCATTCATTAAAACTGCAGAGCGCTTAGGTCAAAAAAACTACCCGATCCATTTAAAACTGAATACTGGTTTAAACAGACTTGGATTTATAGCTCCAGAAATGAAAACCATTTTTGATTATCTAGATAATACCGAAGCTGTTAAAGTAAAATCTATCTTCTCCCATCTCGCGGCAACTGAAGATTGGAAAGAGAGAGAATTTACCTTACAACAATTAGGAAAGTTTAGAAAAATGGCATTTAGCATTTTTGAACATCTTAAATACAAACCATTACTTCATATAGCTAATACCTCAGGAACAATCAATTATCCAGAAGCTGCATTTAATATGGTTCGTTGTGGAATTGGTCTTTACGGTTTTGGAAATGATCCTGCTATAGATAAAGAACTAAAACCAATAGGAACTTTAAAAACCATCATCTCCCAGATCCATGAACTTGCTCCAGGAGAAAGTGTAGGTTATAATAGGGTCTTTACCGCAACGGCTAAAACAATGACTGCTACATTACCAATTGGCCATGCCGATGGAATTAACAGGCAATATGGAAATGGACGAGCCGGAGTTTTCATAAAGGATAAATATGCACCAATCATTGGTAATGTGTGCATGGATATGTTGATGATAGACATCACGGGAATAGATTGTGAAGAAGGCGATGAAGTTATCCTTTTTGGCGGACCCCAGCATGCCACGGTATTTGCTAAAAAAGGAAATACTATTTCTTATGAGCTAATTACAGGGATCTCTCAACGCGTAAAACGTGTTATTATTGATGAATAATTTTTACAATTCATATTTTTCTGTAAATTGTGATAAATAATGAAAAACCCTTAAATTAATGTCGTTTTTTACCGATTTTAAAGCCTTTTTACTTAAAAAGGATATTGTTGCTTTAGCAACCGCTGTAGTTATTGGAGCTGCGTTTAATAAAGTAATATCTTCTGTAGTTGCAGATATTTTAATGCCTGTAATAGGCGTACTCACCGGAGGAACAGATTTCTCACAGAAATTTATCTCTCTGGATGGTCAAAAATATGCTACTTTAGAAGTCGCACAAGAAGCAGAGGCTGCTGTATTAACCTACGGGAACCTTATTCAGGCAATTATTTATTTCATATTAGTAGGACTTTTCGTATTCTTATTTATGAAGGCTTATGAAAAAACCAAAAAGAAAGAAGAGGAAGCTGCTCCAGCTCCAAAGGGCCCATCACAGGAAGAGTTACTTATAGAAATTAGAGACGAATTGAAAAAACAAAATTCTAAAAATGAATAATATCTATTCTTATTATTTAGCAATCCTATCGCCATTAGCCACTATGTTGTTTTTAATGAGAATGAACCTTATAAATTCTTGGTTTTTCCTTATTTTTATTCTTGCATATTCTTTGGTATATAGAACGTATATCGATGGCTTACGGCTTGTAAGCAAAGGAA
>JBBSVD010000017.1:0-29861 GCA_038233835.1 Flavobacteriales bacterium
AATTTACTACAGGAAACTGGACCTTCGATAATAGCGATCTAACTTCCCTAGGAATTGGAAGTCAGTTAAGACATTTTAACTATACTAAAAAGTAGAATTATCAGCCGGTCTTATTTGGCAATTCAGACACCTTCGGTATTAAAGCAATCAATGGTGTAAAACCAAATGTAATTAAAGTTCCAGCATTCGATCCTAAAAATGGACTGTTCATCTTTACCAATTTTACTTCTGGGATTCATGAGGAATTGCATTATAACTTTTCACTTGTACTGGATATTTATATTCCTAAGGCGAGTGAGAATAAATTGATAAGTATCTATCAGTCAAATTTAGATAATGAAAATGATGCCGAACTTTTTATTGGTCCAAAAGGAATTGGAATTAGTAATGAATACCATAAAAAGTTAAACCCTGAAACTTGGTATAGACTTGGAATTGTGGTCTCAGAAACTGCGATCAAGAAATTTGTGAATGGTGTTTTTGTTGGGGAGAATAAAATTGACAGCGGAAGATGGTCTGTATACAATGTTTTTGCGGGTGGTCAAGATCAGGGATTTCTACTATTTACAGATGAGGATAATGAAACTGCCGAATTTTTTGTGAGTGCCATTCAACTTCGTAATTATTCTATGAGTCCTGAAGAAATAACAGGATTAGATAAACCAGATGCTTTAGGAATACCCATAAGCAACTCCGGAATTTACGACCTTCATTTTGAAGATGAGTTAAAAGATAATATTGTGAACTGGGATAATCGGGAAATATATGTAAGATTTCCAAAAGGCACCGATCTCTCTAATGTTAAGATCACATTTAAACTTCCTTTTGAAGCTACCAGCTCTATCGCTTCAAATTCAGAGATCGATCTTTCTAACGGAAGTAAAATTCTAATTATAACAGCTCAAGATAAAGTTTCGAAAACAGATTGGAATATTATAGCCATAACTGAATAGTTCCTTTTTAATTTCATTTTTCTATTTTTTTACTCTCCAACTATTAAGTAGGCATTTTTAATACTAAAATAAGTATAAGTTGTAGGAATATTTCCAATATATAGGATATATTCCAAAATGGTGATATATTTGTGTTTTTAGCTTGGATTATGAAGGATAAAACTTTTGCTATTATAGATGTGGAAACCACCGGCGGTGGAATGAAGGGAAACAGATTAACAGAGATATGCATCGTACTGTTGAATAATGGAGAGATCTTAGATAAATATACCACCCTCATTAACCCGGAAAAACTTATTCCATCCCAGATCACCGCACTTACAGGTATAGATAATGATCTTGTAGAAGATGCCCCGAAATTTCACGAAGTTGCCAAACAAATAGATCTACTTACAAGAGATGCAATTTTTGTAGCGCACAACGTAAATTTCGATTATAACGTACTTAGAAATGAATTTCAGGCGATTGGATTTGAATTCAACAGGAAAAAATTATGTACGGTTCGCTTATCCAGGAAATTGATTCCTGGATTATTCTCTTATAGTTTAGGAAGGTTGTGCGATTCTATTAATATTCCAATTAGCAACAGGCATCGAGCAGAAGGTGATACAGATGCTACTGTAATCTTGTTTCAACGCTTACTCGCTTTAGATGAAGATGAAGTGGTGTTTCGGTCTTTTCTTCATCCATCTTCCAAAAATGCGACACTTCCTCCACACTTAAGTGCAGATCAATTTGAAGAATTACCGGAAACTCCAGGAATCTATTTATTCAAGGATAAACACCAAAAAGTGATCTATGCTGGGAAGGCTAAAAACATCAAAAAGCGGGTGCTATCTCACTTTTACGATAAGAAGACCAAAGAATATTTATTAGGACAAGAAACCTATCATATAGACTACCAATGCACTGGAAATGAATTGATCGCGCTTCTATTGGAAGCAGAGTATATTAGGAAGCATTATCCCAAATTCAACACGGCTCAAAAACGACCAGGAATTACTTATCAAATCTTGAATTATGTGAATAGAAGAGGTATCATTCAGTTAGCTGTTGGAAAGACTACTCAGATCAAAGACTCCGTTGGTACTTTTTATAACAGGTCTCTAGCTGTTGAAACTCTGGAAAAGTTATGCGAAACATATAAGTTATGTCCTAAATTTTGTACGTTACAATTTAATGTTTCCGAATGTTCTCATTATAAACTTAATTCCTGTGAAGGAATTTGTAAGGATAGTGAGTCTGTTGAACAATACAATTTAAAAGTAAAAGAGGCTATTAATTCTCTTGGCGTGGAAAAACCAACCTATGTGATCAAGGAAAAAGGAAGACATTTCGAAGAAGAAGCATTTATCTTAGTGAAAAATGGGCGATATCAAGGATATGGTTTTATAGATCAAGAAGTGCAAATAGCCAATTTTGAAGAGTATGAGCCGTTTTTGCAGCTTCAGGAATCCACTTTTCATACCCACAAGATCTTAAATAGCTATTTAAGAGATATTGAAACCCGAAGCATATTTTTTAATGAAGAAATTGTAGTAGTTTAAAGACTTTTTTCTCTCAAAAGCTTATTAAACTTTAGCTGCCTTAGAGATATAGCATTCTTCTGGGTACTATATTTTTTATTATTCTATTCTCTAAAATCCAACTACTTTCTTCTACCACTTTAAAGGAATTATTATATAATTCTATGCGCATTTCTCAAAACTTCAGATTATTGAGATAAATTTCTTATTTTAGGATTTTATTAAGAAAAACGCATTTATTGTATCCATCAAAGTAATTCTAATTTTCTACTTCCTATTTATTTTAGAAATTTTACTATCATAATCGGAATAAACAATTATAAAACTGGACTGCAACTAAAGTTTAATCTGATATTTTTCAAAAAGAGAATTAAAAAATTTAGATAATTATAAAGTACAACTTATTCAATCAAAAAAGTAGGAGGATTTTTATGGAAAGAAGAAAATTTGTTCAATTAACAGGATTAGGAGCAGGAGCGCTATTCTTACCAATGCAATTTATGGGAAGTAATATTCCTGTGGAAGCATTGCTAGAGCCGGGAATGGATATCGCGGTCAAAAAGCAATTGGCAGATATCGCATTAAATACAGCAAGATCATTAGGTGCAACTTATGCCGATGCAAGGATTGGAAGATATTTAAATCAGTATGTATTTACTAGAGAAGATAAAGTACAGAATGTAGTGAATACAGAATCTTTTGGGATAGGTGTTCGTGTGATCGCTAATGGGACTTGGGGTTTTGCATCTACTAATGATGTTACCGAAGCTGGAATTAAAAAAGCAACAGATCAAGCTGTAGCTATCGCTAAGGCAAATTCTATAATTCAGAAAGACCCAGTAAAATTAGCGCCAGTGGAAGCTTACGGAGAAGTTTCTTGGAAAACTCCTATCAAAAAAGACTTTAAAGAAGTTCCGGTTTCAGAAAAAGTAGAACTATTATTAAGCGCAAATGCCGCCGCCATGAATAATGGAGCCGACTTTGTGAATTCAGCACTTTTCATGGTGAATGAGCAAAAATATTTTGCATCTACAGATGGTTCTTATATAGATCAGGATATTCACCGTATTTGGCCAACATTTGGAGTTACGGCGATAAATAAAGAAGCAGGAAAATTTAAATCCCGGGATGCAATGAGTGCTCCTATGGGAATGGGATATGAATATATGGATGGATTAGAATCGGAAAAATTGGAAGGTCCAGCCGGCTTAAAATTATATAGAAATAGTTATGATATGGTTGAAGATGCAACCATAGCAGCCAAACAGGCTAAGGAAATGCTAAAAGCAAAGTCTGTTGAACCTGGAAAATATGATCTTGTTCTAGAACCAAATCATTTGGGATTAACAATTCATGAATCTGTTGGACATCCATTAGAATTGGATCGCGTTCTAGGATATGAAGCCAATTATGCAGGAACTAGTTTTGCAACTTTAGATAAATGGAAATCTGGCGACTTTAAATATGGAAGTGACGTGGTAAATCTTGTTGCAGATAAAACCCAGGTTGGTTCTTTAGGAGCGGTAGGCTATGATGATGAAGGGGTTAAGACCAAAAAATGGGATCTAGTACGTAATGGAATTCTAACCAATTATCAGGCGATTCGTGATCAAGTAAGTATTTTAGGTCAGGATGAGTCACACGGTTGTTGTTATGCTCAAAGTTGGAATGATGTTCAGTTTCAGCGCATGCCAAATGTATCACTGGAGCCAGGAAAGGACAAGTATTCTGTTCAAGAAATGATCAAGGATGTGAAAAAGGGTATTTATATCGCAGGCCGAGGTTCTTATTCGATAGATCAGCAACGTTATAATTTTCAATTTGGTGGAACGGTTTTCTATGAGATCAAAGATGGTGAGATCGTAGGAATGTTAGATGATGTTGCTTACCAATCTAACACTCAGGAGTTTTGGAATTCTTGTGTAAAGATATGTGACAAAAGTGATTATCGCATGTTTGGATCTTTCTTCGATGGTAAAGGGCAACCTTCACAAGTTAGCGCAGTTTCTCACGGAAGTAGTACTGCAAGATTTAACGATGTAAACGTGATCAATACCGGAAGAACTGTTTAATAAATATTTCTAAATTAAGATAATAGCAAAATGGCAATATATACAAAAGAAGAAGCAAGGAAGATCTTGGAAAAAGCATTAAGCTTTTCTAAGGCAGATGCTTGCGAAATTAATATAGGTGGTAGCGAAAGCGGTAATATTCGTTATGCTCGAAACACAGTATCTACCGCAGGACATCAATCCAATCAGAGTTTAGCTGTAACTTCTAGCTTCGGAAAGAAATCTGGAGTAGCAACTATAGATGAATTTGATGATGCCTCCTTAGAAAAGGTGGTAAAAAGATCGGAGGAACTGGCTCAATTTTCTCCGGAAAACCCAGAATTTATGGCTCCTTTAGGTCCGCAATCTTATGACGAGTCGAATGGTTTTATTGAAGCAACTGCGAATATAAAACCAGAATTTCGCGCAAAAGTAGCAGCGGCAAGCATTGAGCCTGCTTCAGCTAAAGATGTAACTGCTGCCGGTTTCCTTAATGACACTGCCGGTTTTAGTGCCATGTTAAATTCAAACGGACTTTTTGCTTACAATAAAGCTACCAATGTAGATTTCACGGTAACTATGAGAACCAATGACGGAACTGGTTCTGGCTGGGTGACCAGAGATTTTAACGATATCACAAAATTCGATGCCGACAAAGCTGCTAATACTGCAATAGATAAGGCGGTTATGTCTAGAGAAGCAAAGGCTATAGAACCTGGAAAGTACACTGTTATTTTAGAACCAGCCGCCGCAGAAGATCTTTTAGGCAATATGGTAGGATCTTTTAATGCAAGAACTGCAGATGAAGGGAGAAGTTTTATGTCTAAGGATGGTGGAACTAAAATGGGAATGAAGATAGTAGATGAGCGAGTAAATATCTGGTCTGACCCATTAAATAAAGAAGTGCCAACTTCAACCTGGAATGGCGAAGGGCAACCTTTAAAAAAGACAAGTTGGATCGAAAATGGAGTTGTGAAAAACCTTGCTTACAGCAGGTATTGGGCAGAACAAAAAGGAGTAGAGGCGGTTCCTTTTCCTAGCAACTTTATTATGGAAGGTGGAAGTGCTTCTTTAGAAGAACTAATCAAAGGAACAAAAAAAGGAATTTTGGTTACCAGACTTTGGTATATTAGAAGTGTAGATCCACAAACATTGCTCTATACGGGCCTTACCAGAGATGGTACTTTTTATATAGAAAACGGACAGATCAAATATCCTGTTAAGAATTTTAGATTTAATGAGAGTCCAATAATAATGTTGAATAATTTAGAGGAATTGGGTCAACAAGTGAGGATAAATGGAAATTTAGTGCCTTATATGAAGGTGAGAGACTTCACATTTACAAGTTTGTCTGATGCGGTTTAATCCCTTTTTGAGGCTTTAATTTTCCAAGGTACTTAATTAAAATTTATGTATAAAAACTGGCTGTAATATGCTTTTATTACAGCCAGTTTTTATTTTAAGCTAGTTAATTCATATAATTAATAACTGCTTAAAATTTGCGTCATGCTGTTGAGATAACTATCGGAATTGTTTTAGTATTCCAATAATTGGGGAGTAGACTATGAAACAAGTTCAGAGTGACGAATTCCTTTTCCGTAAATTTCCTAGCTAGCTAAGTTTTATCTCTGGTCACAGGGTGACAAATCTTTTATGATTTATTACATTTAGACATAATCATCATATTAATTTTGAACAACGAATTTTTTTTCACACGCTTACAATATGAATCCGGAGATTGGGATGTAGATCAGCGGATGCCTTCTAATTTGCTGAATTCTCTAGTAGAATACACTACACTGAAGGTAAAAACCGAAGAGAACATTATTAGCCTAAGTAGCGATGAGATCTTTAAGTGTCCCTTTTGTTATATTTCTGGACATAAATTGGTGGAATTCACTAAAAAGGAGCGAGAAAACTTCAAAAAATATGTAGAGAATGGAGGCTTTGTGTTTGCAGACGATTGCAATCACGATATAGATGGACTGTTCGCAAAATCTTTCGAGAGGCAAATGGAAGAGATATTTGGAAATACAGCCTTACAGAAGATCCCGAACTCTCATGAGATCTATACTATTTTCTTCGAATTTAAAGATGGGCCACCTACCACTTCTCAGGAATTAAATGGATGGGGAGATGATCTTGTACATGACTATTTAAGAGCCATTGTTATAAATGGTAGAATAGGAGTATTGTACAGCAACAAGGATTATGGATGCGAGTGGGATTATGATTTTAGGAATAAGCGATGGTATAAAATAGATAACACACGATTTGCGGTAAACATAGTAATGTATGCACTTACCTCATAAATAAACTTATATGGATAAAGATTTAGCAACTTTAGGTCGGGAAATTGAAACTCTCACAGGCAAGTTAAAGGATTTAAAAAAAGAGATAGGTAAAGTGATCATAGGGCAGGACGAAACGGTGGAGCAATTGCTTATAACTTTTCTTGCCGGTGGACATGCATTATTAGAAGGAGTTCCTGGTTTAGCAAAAACTCTAATGATAAGAACGCTTTCTCAGGCAATTCATTTAAAATTCAAAAGAATTCAGTTTACGCCAGATCTAATGCCCTCAGATATTATTGGAACAGAGATCTTAGAAGAAGATCATACTACCGGCAGGAAATTCTTCGAATTTAATAAAGGACCGATTTTCGCAAATATCATTTTGGCCGATGAGATAAATAGAACTCCACCTAAAACCCAGGCTGCACTTTTGGAAGCAATGCAAGAATTTGAAGTTACCTATTCCGGGAAGACCTATTCCTTGGACAAGCCATTTTTTATTCTTGCTACCCAGAACCCAATTGAACAATCAGGTACTTTCCCACTGCCAGAAGCTCAACAGGATCGATTTTTATTCTATATAAAAATTGGATATCCAACTGAGGTGGAAGAAACAAGTATTCTTAAAAGGACAACTGGATCAAAAGGTGAAAAAGTTAATCCTATAATTACGGGAGAGGAGATCTTGCGTCTGCAGGAATTGGTTAGAGAAGTACCTATTAGCGACGTTCTTATCTCATTTGTGAGCAGACTAATCAGAACTACCAGACCAGAAACATCGAATAGTTCCTATGTAAAAGAATGGGTAAATTGGGGCGCGGGCCCCAGAGCTGGACAAGCAATGATACTTACTGCAAAAGCTCGTGCTTTACAAAGCGGAAGACTATCCGTAACTTTAGAAGATCTTCAACATGTGGCATATCCGGTGCTAAGGCACAGAATAATCGTCAATTTTAAAGCGGAGGCCGAGGGAATAACCGCAGATGATGTTACGAAGGAATTATTGAATTCAACCAAAATAGTTTCCAAAACTTTAAATTAAGTGAAACAAGATTATCATCAATTACTTAAACCTGAGATCATAAAAAGTGTCTCTGGCTTGGCTCTTATTGCTAGGGTTATTGTAGATGGCTATTTAAACGGACTCAATCATAGTAGAAGAGTGGGAGCAGGAATGGAATTTAGTCAGTACCGCGGATACGAGCCGGGAGATGATCTCAGATCCTTGGACTGGAAAATGCTTGCACGATCAGGAAGATATTACATTAAGCAATCTGAGGTGGAAACCAATATTTCAGTAAAATTTATTCTTGATGCCAGTAATTCTATGCTTCATAAGGAAGATGGTTTGGAGAAAATGGATCTTGCTAGGGTTCTTGTTGCTTCTTTAGCTTATTTATCTCAAACTCAAGGAGACGCCGTTGGACTTTTCGCCTTGAATGATAAAAGATTATATAGCATCTATCCAAAAGTTCAAAAACAGCATTATAACAGGTTATTGCTGGAACTTATTAAAATTCAGAATGAAGGAAAGTGGCCAAAAGATCCTATGGCGACCGAAAAATTACACGATAGAAGACATAAGGAGCTTATCTTTTTTATTACAGATATGTATGAGCAAGATGAAGAATTGACCAGCCTTATTAAAAGATTGAAAACTTCGAGAAATGAAGTAGTAGTATTTCATTTAATGGGTAAAAGCGAGATGGAATTTAATTATAAAGGAACAGTTACTTTTGAAGATCTTGAAACCGGATACAGAGTTAAAGTAGATGCAAAAGAAGCCAAAAAACAATATTTAGAATCACTTGAAAATAAATTGAAACACAGTAGAGAAACCATGCTTACTAATGGAATTACCTATCATCTTTTCCGAATGGATGAGCCAATAGCTGAAGCTTTGCAGGCATTTTTGAAGAACAGAAACAACTTGGTCTAATATGTTCTTCCTCTCTCCCTTAAATTTATGGGCATTACTTGGATTGGCTGTTCCCATTGCCATTCATTTATGGAGCAAGAAAGAAGGAAAAACCATAAAGATTGGAAGTATCCGGTTACTTCAAGAAGCCGATTCCAAGCAATTGAGTTCTATTAAGATAAATGAATGGTGGCTATTGTTCTTAAGATTATTGCTCCTCACTCTGCTGGTCCTAATAATTGCTGAACCCAGATTAGATCAATCTGAACAAAAAGTTCCCATTACATATCTTTTTGAAGCTTCACTCTTAGAAAATGATGAGGTACTTAGAATAATAGATACACTAGAAAAAACAAATTCTATAAAGCTTTTTGAAAAAGGATTCCCAGTAATTGATAGAGAACAGATTAATAGCGAAATTCCTGAAACACCTAATTATTGGCAACTGACCAAGGAATTACAAGACTTAGAATCTGATAGTATTGTGGTATTTACCAATGCTTTAGTTTCAGGAATAAAGGGCAAAAGACCAACTATTCACCAAAACGTTAAGTGGATCTTTCTTGATCCTGGTAAGACCGAAGAGATTGCTCTAAAAGCTATATCAAGTGGAGATGAATTAAAGATCTTAAAAGCGGTAAGTAATAGTGAAGGTATAAATTTTGACACTGAAAAAGCTTCTTTCAGTAATCCCAATATTAAAATTAGCAGATCAAGAGATAGTATCTACTTGCAAAACAATAAGACGACTCAGGCTATTCTTATAGAAAAGTACGTGCCATTAAAAGTAGAATTCTATCATAATGAAAATTATTCTGAAACTGGATTTTATATAGAGAAAGCTTTTAACGCCATTTCAAAATACTTAGATCGGGAAATACAACTTCATAAAGTTCAGAATAAGGATAGCCTTAAATTTGACAATGCAGATGCGTTAGTTTGGCTGAGTGATGAAATTGAAAGGGAGTCAAGGCTTCCTATATTGATATTTGAGGAAAATAAACTAAGTAATTCTTTAATAATTCCCGGAAGTTATAAGAATGAATTCGTTCTTACCTCTAAGTTAAATTCAGAAAATATAATTGAAGCACATCTAGCTGAAAACTTAATTCAGTTTCTAGGACTAAATAAAGATCTTGAAAAAGAGATAGATAAATTGGATAAAAGAGTGATGCCTAGTGAGCAATTTATTCCGAATAAAGGGATTGTACAAAAATCGGAAATGTTTGCCAGATCAAAGGATATTGCAAAATGGTTTTGGTTATTACTTATACCAGTTATAGTCACGGAAAGACTACTGTCTAAATTCAGAAAAAAATAATGGGCAAGGGAACAGGCATATTAATAAAATTTAAAAAACAGTGGCAGTTATTGCTATGGCTTAAAATTTTTATATATGCCCTCGGTATATCGATTCTTTTGGGATTGGTTTTTTCAAATTTATCATTGGGAGTGATCATATTTTTATTGGCCATTTTTATTGGTTCGCTAATCTTAAAACCCTGGCATTTGAGTTTGGAAAAGATCAGTCTCTATGCAGATTCTAAAATGCAGAATTTGGAATACAGTTCTGGTCTATTGCTTCAGAAGGAGCATACACTTTCTAACATTGCTAAGCTTCAGCAACATAAAATAGGAAATCGATTAGAGCAAAACCAAGCTGAGCTGATACCTGAAGTAAATATTTGGAAGCCTTCTATTATTTCATCTGTCCTGATTCTAGTTGGTTTTATTTCATTTCAATTTGGAATTTTGAAACTGCAAAGATCGATTGAGGGTGATGGGAAATCTGAAGAAAAAATCTCATTTGTTCCTATGGATATAATATTAGAAAACATAGAAACGCCCAAATTAATAGCTCAAAAAGTCAATATCAAATACCCGGGCTATGCTAATATCCCATCCAAATCCACTTCAGAAATTGATATTAGAGCATTAAAAGGTTCCAAGGTTTCTTGGGAATTGGAATTCGATTCCAAGCTGAGTTTGGTAAGTATGGAAAGTATGGGAACAAGTTACCCAATGAAGTTAAAAGACAATAAATATAATAGAGGGAATATAATAAGTTTATCTGGATTCTATAGTTTTAAATTTGCAGATTCCTCTGGAAATGAATACTCCTCCAAATTATATTCAATAGAAATTTTTGAAGATCAAAGTCCTGAAATAGAGATGAAGGAAATAGTAAAATTTCAAACTTTTGAAATTGAAGAAGGAAAGCGATTTTCGTTTAAGACCGTAATAACAGATGATTTTGGAATTGCGGATGTCTATATAATTGCAACGGTGAGTAAAGGAACGGGAGAATCGGTGAAATTTCGGGAGGAAAAACTTTTATTTAAAGAAGAAATAAAGCGAGGGAGAAAACGCATTGAATTATCAAAAACCATAGATCTGGATCAGTTTAAAATGGAAGCAGGAGATGAGCTTTATTTTTATGTTGAAGCCCTGGATCTTAAATCACCGATTCCAAACAAAGCAAGGAGCGAAACCTATTTTGCCGTAATTAGAGATACAACAACTGTTGAATTTGGGGTTGAGGGAACAATGGGAGCAGATCTGATGCCGGATTATTTTAGAAGTCAGCGGCAATTGATCATAGATACAGAAAAGTTGATAAGTGAAAGAAAAAAAATATCCAAAGCCCAATTCAATGCTACTAGTAATGATCTAGGATTCGATCAGAAAGCATTGAGATTAAAATACGGACAATTTATGGGAGATGAAGCCGATTCTGGTTTAGAACTGAATAATCCCGAAACCAATCAACTGGAGGAAGCAACTGAACAAAAGGATCCGTTAGCAGAATATTCGCATGATCATGATGGTGCAAATGAGCATAACTTGGTAGATAAAAAAGAGTTTGAGAAAGTTGATGAAAACACTAAAAACCCTTTATCTAAATTTATCCACGATCACGATAATGCTGAAGAAGCTTCCCTTTTTACTGATTCTCTAAAAAGTAAGTTACGTCAGGCATTAAACTTAATGTGGGATGCAGAACTGCAGTTGAGAATGTATGAACCGGAAAAATCGCTGCCATTTCAATATAAAATATTACAGTTGCTACAGGATATTAAAAACAGCGCGAGAATTTATGTGCATAGAATAGGTTTTGATCCACCACCAATCAAGGATGAGGTTAGGCTAACTGGAAAAATAGATGCTATTAGTAATTTTGAAAAATCAGAAGAATTAAGCAAACCTGAAAAAGATATTTTTATTCGGAAAGCAATAGAACGGTTGGAAATTATTATTGATAATGGATCTATAATTTCTGAAAAGGATAAAGTGATCTTAGAAAAGGCGGGAAATGAATTAGCCTTGATAGCTATACAAAATCCTGGAAAGCATCTTAAAGCTCTACAAAATCTAAAGCTGCTCACTCAATTTCATGAAATGAATACTGAGAAAATAAAGCAAACCCAAATTGGATTGATAAAAGCAGTCGGATCTTTTAAACCGAATCCTACCAAGACCAATAAATATTCTGGAGATCTCAATAATTTACTCATTAAAGAACTCGAAATTAATGAGTAGCAATTACTTTTTAAACGATAATTTGATTTGGCCAGTTCTAATTGGTGCAATCCTTTTATGGGGAATATTTATTTTCAAGGAATGGAGTTCTCGATATTCTAAACGATTCTGGATGAAAATTGGTTTGGCTTTAATCGCTATTGTAAGTCTCGCACTTATTTTTTTAAAACCAGTTCTAAATTCTGAAGCTAAAATATCAAGAGGAGTTTTACTTACCAGAGGTTATGAAAATGATGATTTGGACAGCATTCAAAAAATAGATAAGGATATTAAGGTTTTCAACTATATAAAAGGAGAGTCTATTCTTGAAGGTGACGAAGCGATTAGTACTTTAATGATCTTAGGAGAAGGTGTTCAGGAATTTGATCTATGGCAATTGGAGAATGTACCAACCCAATATGTTGGAAGGACTATAAATAATGGAGTTACTAATCTGAATTATACGAGAGAAAATTTAATTGGCGATATATTAGTAATCAATGTTCAATATCAAAAAGCCAAACAAGGAACTAAATTGATATTGGAGGCAGCGGGTGGAATTGCAGTAGACTCAATCATTTTAGATTCATCAGAAATACAGGAATTCCAGCTCTCTACAGAGTTAAAAATTGAGGGCAAGTATTTATACTCATTAACAGAGAAAGATTCCACAGGGGAAAAGCGCAACTCTAATCCAATACCAGTTTTAATAACAGAAAGAATTCCGCTAAAAATTTTAATAATGGATGCCTTTCCAACTTTTGAAACTAAATATTTAAAAAATTATCTGGCAGAAGCAGGGCACAAAGTTACCGTTAGAACCCAAATAACAACAGGCCGCTATAAATATGAATATTTTAATGCTGAGAAAGTAGAACCCGTCTCTATTTTAGATAAAACCCTGAAAAAATATGATCTTTTGATAATTGATGCTGGTTCTCTAAAAGCTCTTTCCAGAAATGAGATCGATCTATTGACGGGATCCAGTATAAATGATGGTTTGGGAATTTTTATCCAACCAAGCTTAGAGTTATTTAATTCTAAAAACAAATTAGTGAACTTAACATTTAAAGGAGATCCTAATAGAAAGATCAATCTAGATCTAAATTCTAAAGTTGAGATCAGTAAATATCCATATCAATTTTCTCCTGAATTTGGTTTACAAACTATTGCATCATACAACGAATTGAACTTATCTGCATATAAAAAAAATGGTATAGGAAGGATTGGTACTAGTGTATTAGAAAATACCTTTGAGTTACTATTAGATGGTAAAGAAGTTCAGTATGAAAAATTATGGACTGAAATAATTGAGAAACTAAGTAAAAAAATTAGTATTACTTCAGAATTTGAAGCAGATCAATTAGTGATCTTGAAAGATGAACCCTTCAATTTTAAACTCAGGACAAATGAGCAAAAGCCCAGAGTTATTTCTTCAGAAGGGACCATAATCCCTTTAAAACAAGATGTCAATATTTCTAATTTATATTTTGGAGCCATTTATCCCCGCGATAAGGGATGGCAAACATTAAGCATGATTAAGGATTCTACAATTACTTTGAAGTATTACGTTAATGAGGACGCAGTTTGGAATTCCTTGAATTCAGAAAAAACCATAAATAAAAATATTGAATACTTTAGTAAAAGTGTAGGGGAAGAGAACATTCCAGAATCGAAAAAACCAATAGATTTGATCTGGTTCTATGCTATTTTCTTAATCTGTATGGGATATTTATGGCTTGAACCTAAAATGTATGAAGTCTAATCTGCATTATTCAATTGCTTCATGATCATTATTAAATTTTTCTGCTTTTTTGGCTCACGGTTTTGCTTACAGTAGGAAGTATGATATTTATGATTCGAAATAAATTTCACTTGGATCTCATTCCAATCGTCAAGGTTTAGATCGGGAGAGTAATGTAAAAGTTCCTTGTATAATTTTTGGCTGAAATTCAGAAATTTATCGGTGCCCAAATATTCCAGATCGGCATCAGCAAGAATGTTTGCAAGAAACGAGGTAGGTTTTTGAGGAATTTTTGTAGCCATGATCATTTCACAGATCTGCGCTATTTCTTGAGAATCCAGTCCATATTCCTTAAGTTCTCGTATAGCAATCTCACAACTTATCTCTTCATGATTATTCCTATTGATTACGAAACCGGTGTCGTGATATAAGGCGGCAATCTTTAAAAGATAAAGATCATTTTTTCCTACCTTCTCTTTTTCGGCAATAAAAACAGCTTGCTCCAGCACATATTTTGTATGCTCGGTACTGTGATAATATAACCAAGAAGGCAGTTTGTTTTCTAGCTTCGATATTGCCTTGGAATAGATTTGTTGGTAATTGCTCATTAATAGATTTGTTGGTATTTGTTCATTAAATGAATCTTTAGTTGTGTGTTTTCCAATTCCTCCCTTTACTTCTTTTATACGCTGTACAAAAAAGAAAGCATTCGGATCTATGAGTTTTATTGCTGCTTTTAAACGATGGAGCTCCAATCTGGAGACAATTGTCATTACAATATCACAATCGTGTTTTACATTAAATGATTTAGGAAGATAACCTCTTTCTCCCTTATAAACTGTTATAGCTTTGCTAAAATCGTTTACAATGAGAGATTTGACAAGTTCATGTTCCTTGGAAATTATGTTGAGGGCTGTAAATTCTTCAAAACCATCTACCACATAATCTGAAGTTTTCATTGCGGTAAAATATACTAAAAATGAGTACATCACAGATTCTACACTAAACACAAAGGCTGCAAGAATAAAGATAACCGCGTTAAAGGCTAGGATGATCTCTGCGGTGGAAAAACCCGAATTCCTTGTTGTGTATAGCGCAATGATCTCAAGGCCGTCTAAGACGCCTCCACCTCGAATTACAAGACCAATACCCAATCCCATTAAAAACCCTCCAAACACTGCAATTAGCACTTTATCATTGGTAAAAGCTGGAATCTCTATAAAATACATAAGTGCGGTAAGAAATAATATGGCGAATAAAGCTCTAACAGCAAAAGTTTTCCCTATTCGTCTATAACCTAGATATAAAAATGGAATATTATAAGCAACCAAAAGTGTTGTAAAGGGAATACCAAAGATCTCTTCTGTAACTATGGATATTCCGGTGACTCCACCATCCAAAAAGTGATTTGGAAGCATAAATCCTTCCAGGGCGATCATACAAGACAACACTCCCAATGTGCAATATGCAATGGAGGCAAGGGAAAAGATGGATCGCCAATTAACGCGGGTTGGAGTTTCCATAAGGTATATCCGTGTTAGCTAAATCTGCACTCATACCTCTAACTTAATAAAAATATCCCAATTATAGGCTTATAACTACTTTTAAAACAGTGAGTTAAGCGATTTAGACAATTTATGTGAAATAGATTATTCTAGTATTATATTTAATAGGTCTTTTCTCAGCTAAGCTTTTTTTATTCAACAGTAATTCAGAGCGCTTCAACGAAAATGTCTTTCTTCATGTTAAATTCTTTACTACCTTGATAATCAGATTGGTTAACTGTTAATTATGTAGGATATGGTTAAGACAGTGCAAATTCAAATTTTGAATAGCTGGGTTGTACTGTTATGCCTCAAATTTAGTGTAATTATAAGTTTAGCCCGTAGGATTGGGAACTATAACTCCTTAATAAATTCTCACTATTTAAAACGTTTTAAAGGATCCAAAATGTTTTCTTCCCTTCTTAGAAATGTCTATCCCCAACTGAATTTTGTAAATAAAAGACCACATCCCCTTGAGTTTAGCTAATTCATAATATATGAGGATACTTAATACCTTTTTGATTTGTATAATCTTCCAATTAATCTATGTTGATGGTTTTAGCCAAGATCCAACTGCATTAGATAGTTTGAAGACTATATTTTGGTATAAGCCATTCAATCAGCCTGATTTGGAACTGATCTATGAAATTGGGAGCAACGAAGCAGAACCAGATAGTGTTTCAAAATATTCTAATTTACTCTTAGAAGAAGCAACAAACAAGGCTGATGATAAATATATTCAGCGGGCTCATCATCTATTGGGGAATGTTTTTAGACTTAAAGGGGATTACGAAAAGGCATTGGAATATTATTTTAAAAGCGTTAATTATGCAGTAAAATTGGATGATAAAAATGCTTCAGCCATGTCCAATATAGAAATAGGCAATGTGTATTCTCTAAATGGAAATACTGAAAATGCGGATATTTACTATAATAGAGGCATAGAAATTTTACGAGAAAGCGGTAATTCTAAAAAGGCGCTAGGTGGTGCTTTGTTCAATGCAGGGGACGAATACCTGAGAATAGGAAATTTAAAAAGAGCTTTAGAATTCACCAATGAGGCAGAGATTATTTTTCATGAGGTAGATTATGGTTTAGGAGAAGCCTATAGTTTGGGTAATCTGGGAAGAATAAATGCCAAATTGGGAAATGATGCTGAAGCGGAAGAAAACTTAAATTCTGCAATTATTTTGCTTCAAGGAATGGAAGGTCATAATGCTATTGCCGATTTTCTAATATCTCTATCAGATATTTATTCGGAGCGAGGGAATAAGGAAAAAGCGATCCAATATGCCTCCAGAAGTTTAGTGATCGCCAAAAAACATGGCTATAAAAATTACATAGCCGATGCAAATCTCAAACTTTCAGAAATTTATGGGAAAGCCAGTGATTCAGCAAAGTCATTTCGATATTATAAGGATTACATCACCTATAGTGATAGTTCCAATAATGTGGAAGCTATTCGGGAAATGGCAAATTTAAGAACCGATTTTGAAGTTTCCCAAAAACAAGCAGAAGTAGATCTTTTGAGTCAGCAGAAAAGAAATCAGAAAATTATAGTGATCGCAGTGATAGTTGCTTTGGTGTTGATCATATTATTAGCATTCGGACTTTATAGAAGAAATAATTTTATTAGACGCACCAATATAATAATTGAAAAAGAAAAAAACAGGTCTGAGCATCTACTGCTTAATATTCTTCCTGAAGAAACTGCGCTGGAATTGATGGAAACAGGAAAAGTACAAGCTAAAAAGTTTGATGCTGTGAGCGTTTTGTTTACAGATTTTGAAGGATTCACACATTTTTCAGAAAGTTTATCTCCAGAAGAATTAGTTGAAACAGTAGATTTTTATTTTTCACAATTCGATAAGATCATAGAGAAATTTGGACTGGAAAAGATAAAAACAGTTGGAGATTCCTATATGTGTGCCGCTGGGGTTCCTTTTCCGATGGAAGATCATGCCCGAAAAATAATGCTAGCAGCTATAGAGATCCTTGATTTTGTAAAACATACCAAAGAAAGAGATTGTAAGATAGATACCTGTTTTGAGATTAGAATAGGTATCAATAGTGGGCCAGTGATAGCAGGAGTGGTAGGGAGTAAGAAATTTGCTTATGATATTTGGGGAGATACTGTAAATATTGCATCACGTATGGAATCTTGTTCCGATATAGGAAAGATCAATATTTCTGAAAATACCTTTAAACTTGTTAAAGATGATTTTGTTTTTGAAGATAGGGGAGTTTTAGAGGTTAAGAACAGAGGGGAGATGAGGATGTATTTTGTAAAAGGAATTAAAGAATTTGAAATTAGGGAAGAAGCTTCAGAAGTTTCACATTAATATTTTAAGCAGTCTATTCAATTTAAATACCAACCAAAAATCAAAAAAGTATGAGAAACATTATAATTTTAAATCGAACTATCAAGTTTGTCAGCTTTCTATATATTTTTTGCTGCTTAATTTCTTGTGATACTACTAAGAACAGTAACAGAAATGATTCAGTTAAAGCTAGAGAATTAGCAATGGAATCAGAAATTATTGGTTCAGAAAAAGACGTGATCTCTTTTAGTAACTCTACAAAACTTGATTCAAATGATAAGGATACTCATATTTTACTAACTATAGACACCAAAACAATAAATCAGAATAACATAAGTGCTAAAGTGGTGTTTTCTGATGATCGTAGTGATCCAATCCAGAATCCTGGGGATCCTGCATCTTTTACTTCCGTAGTAAATAAAAACATGAAGGTGTATTGGAGTGGAGTTGCCAAGGATACCACAAGTGGTGATGAGGTAGCTGTTTTAGGGATATATAGAAAACCAGATGGAGGAGCAGAGATCTTAGAAAGCCTTGCTAAAGATCCGAATAAAAATGGTGTGGTTGTGGGAAAAGTAAAGAATAAGAATATTACCGGATTTGAATACTATAGCGTTGAATTTAGAATAAACGAAGATACTCTAAGAACCTTTCTGGTAGATCCTAAACTCAAGATGATGCAATAGACTTAAATTGAGAGTTAAGAGTAAAGGCAGAAAAGTTATTTTTACACTAACACGTTTAATCCCTCATTGAGGGTTTAATTTCCCGAGGCTTGCCTCGAACTTTTAAAAGGATTTCCAATTCATACGTCGTGGGCTTGACCCGAGGTTCTTGAATTTCGAATAGTTGAAAGAGTGCAGCAAAGAACAAGGTGCTGCATTTTTCTTTTGAGAAATTAAAAGTAAAAGTTGTAAACTAATTTCTTTTCTTTGGAACTTTAAGTAGCGGTGCACTTCCTGTGAAGAAACATGTAAACTATTTGAAATTAATAATAAATTCATTTAATAACTTACCCTAAAATATAAGCCATGTCAAAAACCAAGTTAGTAGTTAATAGCAACGGATCACTTAAAGTTTCGGGTGATTTCGAAATTGTAGATAAAGAAGGAAATGTATACGATCTTCAGGGTCGTGATGTTGTTTCTGTATGTAGATGTGGACTTTCACAGAATAAACCATTTTGTGATGGAGCACACAGGAATCATTTTGAACATGAAGCCGTAGCTTTTGCCCTTCCTCCAAAACCGGAGAAGAAATAAAGAGCAGTTTTAAATTAAACTAAAAAAGCGCAATTTTCGTTAGAGAATTGCGCTTTTTTACTCCCTTATTGTGGGTTTAATTCCCCGAGGCTTGCCTCGAATTTTTGAAAGTATTTTCCAAGTCATACCTCATGGGCTTGCCCCTAGGTTCTTGATTAAGTACTTTTAATCCTTTAGTTATATAATTTCAACCTCTTTCAAATCAATTCTCTTTTTTGAATTTGCTTCTAATAAATTCGATGACCACTGGTACCAAGGATAAGATTACAATACCTATGATCACCAATTCAAAATTGTTTTTTACAAAGCTTAGATTTCCGAAGAAATAACCCACTAATACTAGTGTCAACACCCAAGTAATTCCACCAATTACATTGAATTTGATGAATTTACCAAAATGCATATTTCCCACTCCGGCCACAAAAGGTGCAAATGTTCTAATAATTGGTACATATCGGGCTAATATTATAGTTTTTGCACCATGATCAACATAGAATTTTTGAGTTTTATCAATGTGTTTTTGACTTACTATCTGTTTTCCAAAGATCTTCCAACCAAGTACTTTTAGACCGATGGTCTTACCTAAATAATAATTCAAACTATCTCCCAAGATCGCAGCTATAATTAGGCTTATCAATATAATCCAAAGATCTAATTGAGCGGTTTCTCCTGCGCTGTTTTGTACTCCAGCACAAAAGGTTCCAGCAGCAAAAAGCAAAGAATCTCCTGGTAGAAAAGGCATTACCACTAATCCTGTTTCAATAAAAATGAAAGCAAAAAGAATGGCATATATCCAAACCCCATAATCCAAAATCATGGTAAATAAATGGGTGTCTAAATTCAATAAAAAATCGAAGAAGTTATTTAGCATCAGCTATAGATTTAGCTTTAAAGATAACATCGAACATTATATAAATTGTAACTATTAATTCTTTTTTAGGAAATAGGCATAACAACCTTTAAATCGCATTCAAGTCTTTTTGCTCGGTTTCATTTATTCGCCTTATGTCTACAGTAAGTGCATTTCCTTTTTGCTCTGAGAGATAAACAAATTTCTCACCCATTTAACCTCAATGGCCTTGTAAGATGATTTAGAATAAACGGTCTGTGAAAAAGATTCATCAAACGCCTTTGTCATGAAAATAAATTCGGCATCTTTTTCAATTAATTCAGTCTCAGATAATCCATAGATCGGGCTCTCAGCAATAACAGGATGTACGATGGTCCACATAGTTGGAAAGAAGATTACTTTTGGGCGTTCTACTTCTAATTGATGGAAATTTCGAGCTTGTGAATTTTCATTTTTAAGTGATAGAGTGAGTGTTACTTCAACTTCTACCGATTGGTTGTTATTAGGATTTACCACTCTAAACATAAAACCATTGATATTTTTATATGGAGCCATTACTGCATGCGAACTATATTTCATAGTAGCGGTAGGTTTAGAAAAACGCCCATATAATAGTCCGGTAGCTAGTGCAAAGGTTAGTGATCCAAGCATAGATTCGGTTGCGGCAATTATATTGGCAAGAGTTCCATCAGGTGAAACGCGGTTATACCCAAGTGTTGTAATGGTTTGTGCACTAAAGAAAAATGCCTCTATAAATTTATCTGATGTATTTAATCCGGAAATGCCAGTAAGATGTTCTAATCCTACTGCCATATATAGGCTTGCAAATATCAGATTTATACAAAAGTATAAAATAGCAATTAGTCAAAAAAAATGAAGCCATCGCATAGAAACTAAGGAATGATAAATCTTCACTCCATCAAAAAATGAGCTATTTTGCTTACTTACATTAAAACTTCCATCCTTATTTAAAGCTCTATACCCACCGGAATGGAATTTAGTATCTAACCCAAGATCACTTTATTTTTGTTTGCTATTAAGCATAAATAAACAGGAAATTGCCTTTAGTTACTTGAAATCAAAATCTTTATCGAACCTCAAAGTTTAACTATACATTTCTAAATGAATATAAAAAAGTTGATACATCTAAAAACCTCAGATGAAGACTTGATAGAATAAAGAGCCTTATCTAAGAAAAATTAAATTAAAAAAGATATCTTCCAAAGAGAAATTACATCAAAAAAGATATCTCCAAAAAAGCTTTATTTGAGCCTAGCCAACCCCCGGAATTTTAATCATTTTTCCTTTCTTGGATTGTCCTAGAACTGTAACTTCTTTGTTTTTTTGATATTCTTCTATAGCAAGGATAAGCTGTTCCTTGGTATCTCTTCGGATTTTAATGGAAGTGCGTTGATTTTTATTTCGGACTTCTATATAAAAGCCGTCCCTTAAATCTTTTGGTTTTGTGGAAGGTCTTCCCATAATTATTATTTCTATGAGTTACTATTAATGTAACTGAAAGGGTTAATATTTAAACATAATATAAAAAAAGGAGGAAATGAAATTTATTTGCATAAATTTACGCTTAACACATAAATTTTATTTCTTTAATATTTCTATACAGAGTAGCATTTTGCAAAAATAGACAAAATACTCAGAATTACTAAAGGCTTAACTTATTTATATTAAACTGCATATTTATAATTGACCCATCGATCTCATTGATCCTTGAATTGGTGAAATAGAGGTCATTATTGTAAATGCTGAAAGTATCTGCCCATCTAATTTTATCTGATCTTACAAATAATGTCATTTTTCTCATAGAAATATCAAATTTCATGATACTATGGTTTACCAGGTCAGCTAAATACAGATTCCCATTTTTGTCTAGTATCATCCCATCTGGTGCAGTTGTTTTTGCAATGAATTTCACGCTTTTCTCAATTTCTACTTCGGTTGCATTTATTAGTATATTTGTTGGAATAGCATACAAGCTATAGCCTGTTAAAGCATGGAAGTAAAGCAGATCATTCTCAGTATCTAAAGCAATACCATCAGAATGTACAGTATTTACCCATTTTTTTCCATCAATCATTAAATGGTCTGTTTCTGCAAGGGTAGAAGAATGATTGTCTAAGACTCTTTTGGTATTACCAGTAACAAGATCTAAAACAACAATTCCCGCATGTCCGGAATCTGTTAAATAGGCCTTCTGCTTTTTCTTATCTATTCGCAGATCATTGATATAAGAATCCTTATGAAAACTATTTTCCTGAAGGATATAGGTTTTCTTTAATTGGTTGCTTTTTAGATCGAAAACAAATACTCTTGGATTGTCTAAAACACCTTTAAATAGAGGATTTCTAGTATCCAGAACATATAATTCATTCTCAAAGGCGATAACTGATTGTACCCCTACAAATACTGAATCTTTTAAAGGTTTATCAATTTCCCATGTATTCCAACTCTTATCTGGGTAAGGTATGGAAGCTCCATTTTTATTTATTTCTAACACAGAATTGTCTACACCTTTTCTCCATCTCGGAAAATTGACAAACATCCTGCCTTCATCACTAAGACTAATTCCTGTTACCTGCTGACCTGTGAAGCTTTTAACTTCAGTGATTTCTTTATCAGTGGGTTTGGGAGTAATAATAGATTTACAACCAAAAAGTGATAGTATACCAATTAGTAAAATTAGTTTCTTCATTTTAATTCAATTTTATAAATTCAATAGAGCCGTATTCAAAAATCACAAGATCTTCGTACTAATTAACGAACAGCGTTTTCTATTGGAGTCTCACCTGCAAGGATTTCAAAAACCTGATTTTTCTTTACTCCGTCTTCCAATACTTCAACTAAAGTTCTAGCAACATCTGCTCTAGAAATCTCACCTTGTTTTTCTAACTTCTTATCTAACTTGATTTTACCAGTACTAGCTTCATTTGTAAGTGAGCCAGGCCTTACTATGCTATAGTTCAAACCACTGGATTTTAGATATTCATCGGCATTGTATTTTGCTTTTAAATAATCTTGCAGATCCTCACTCACCGATGGATTATCTGCACCCATAGAACTTAACATCACAAACTTTCCTGCACCGGCTCTTTTAGCAGCATCAGTTAGCTTTTTTGCTCCTTCTTGATCTACGCCTATCACATTTTTGCCTCCAGAGCCGGCAGCAAAGATCACTTTGTCCACATTTTTTACAGCGTGGCTTATATCTTTTTCCAGATCGGCCAGAACAGTAGATACATTTTCTTTTTCGAAACGATCTTTTTCTTCCTGTTTTCTAACCATAGCTATTGGATTATAGTTGGCTGATCCTTTTAATAGATCTATTATGATTCTTCCCGTAGTGCCATTCGCGCCGGCAACTAATACATTTTCTTTTTTACTCATGATCATATTTTTTAATTATTATTTAAAATCTGTTGACATGATTTTTAGAATAAATCAGCCATACTTATTATTACTTTTCCTTTTGCTTTTCCGGTCGCCAAATATTCGTAAGCATCTATACCATTTTCAAAATCATAAATCAGGTCTACTATCGGCTTGATAGTTCCTTCTTCTACCATTGTTCTTATCTCATCCAATTGCTTACCGTTTGGATTCATCCAGGTAAATTTATAAACAGCCGATTTCTCCTTTACCAGTTTTGATAATTTTTCGGGTAGCTTATAATCATTCATCCCCATTTTCTTAGCGGTCTCTTCATCTGGTGGACCAACTATAGAAGTTACGCTTCCGCCATCTTTTATGATTTTAAACGCATCCGAAGTATACTCTTCTCCCAAAGTGTCAAAAACAATATCTAGGTTATTAGCTACTTCTTTATAATCTTCTTCCGTATAATCTATCACACGATCTGCTCCCAAAGCTTTTACCCAATCTACATTTTTGGTACTTGTAGTGGTATAAACTATAGCTCCTTTAGCTTTTGCATACTGAATAGCAAAACTACCAACACCACCAGATCCTGCATGGATCAAAATTCTGTCGCCTTCTTTTATACCTACATTTTCCAGCGCCTGTATTGCAGTGAGTCCCGTTAGTGGAAGTCCTGAAGCTTCTTCAAAAGAGATATTCTCCGGCTTTAAAGCAACTTTTTCAATATTTACCGCTACAAATTCAGCAACCGTACCCATTTGTTCCTGAGGCACTCTAGCATACACTTCATCGTTAATTTTAAAATTGCTCACATCTGCACCTTTTTCAACCACCACACCACTTACGTCATAACCAATAGTTGAAGGTAAGTCTAATGGAACCATATCTTTTAAATGCCCTTCTGCTAATTTATAATCTATAGGATTTATCGAAGCTGCTTTCACCGCGATTAAAATATCATTATTACCAAATTTTGGTTTAGCTACCTCTTCAAAAGAAAGACCTTTCTTAATCTCTCCATATTTTTTAATTTGTAAAGCTTTCATAATAGTTATGTTTTAAATTCTTATTTCAATTAGTTAGTAGAGCTGCCCTATCCTTCTGATTTTTCAGATAGAATAGCTATCCATTTTTTTAAAGTATCTTTTAAGAGCAGCACATCTGTAAGTTCCACTTCTTCGGAAAGTAAAGATTTCAGAAGTTTTTCAGGAACTGGGGCAGCATCGTTCTTATAAGAGATCCCTTTTTCTGTTAATTCTACAAATACACTCCGCTCATCCTGTTCTGATCTTGCTCGTTTAAGCAAATTCATTTTTTCCATTCGCTTGATTAGCGGAGAAAGGGTATTGGTGTTTAATAGCAATCTGTCACCTATTTGATTCATAGATAATTTTCCATGTTCCCATAAGACCAGAAGGACCAGATACTGAGGATAGGTAAGTCCCATTTTTTCCAAATAGGGTTTGTAGGCTTTTGTAATTAGCCTGGAAACCGAATATATTGGAAAGCAGATCTGGTTGCTTAATTTTAACTGTTCCTTCTCCGTCATGTTCATCAATTTTTTGAATTTCTCCACGCCTGCCATGCACCCGAGGACCACAGCGCCCATGCTATAAGAACCGGTTGAAAGAAAAGTCTAATAAGTCTTGCTCTATCAGAATCCAATCCGCCAAATGAATCTTTTCCATCTATATACTGGGCTAGATTTCCAGGAAGGACCAGAACAAAGAAAATTGCCAATCCCCATCCAATTTTAGCACGTTGATTCTTCCAAAATAATAAAGCTAGTCCCAATAGCGTTTCCACAATTCCAGAAAGAATTACCACCAGATCTTTATTCATGGGAAACCAATCTGGCACCTGAGTCTGAAATTCGATTCTATTAAAGCTAAGATGACTGAATCCGGCATAGATCATAAAAGCTGCCAAGAGCACTCTAAAGATGTTTTGGGTAAGGCTGGTTTTTACTCCTGTTGTCATTTAAGTCCGAATTATCGCAAACAATTAAATCGTGCACGATGCAAATATAGCGCATAACTTTTAGCTCCACCTACACTTTTTGATGGATTTAACTTATGGATTTGAAATTGGGTCAAATATGCTTTGGGATGATCTACAGGATTTATGATTTTCACTTCTTATGATTTTACCGTTCGTTAAGGGGAAGTATTCTTGAGTAATAAGAAATTGAAGAAAGAAGAAATCTATATTTAATCACGAATAATCTTGCTTATTTTAAGTTACAATTTCCTTTAATAAAGTCTAGAGAATCTTTAATTATCTAATTCAGGTGAACGGGTTTAAAAGAATATATTTGTTGCTGAGCATCAAATGAATATTGGAAATAAGAATATGGAAATTGACAAAATAGCGCTGATAAAGCTAAAAGACGGCCAAGTTTTAAGCACCAGATCCAAAGGGAAAATCAATTATTATTTCCCGGGTGGGAAAAGAGAAGCTGGCGAATCTGATGAACAAACTTTGACCAGAGAGATACGAGAAGAATTGAGTGTTGAGATCATACCAGATTCTTTTGAATATATTGGCACTTTTAAAGCGCAATCGGACGGAATGAAGGATGGAATACTAGTTAAAATGACTTGTTATTCTGCAGACTTCAACGGCACGATAAAACCTTAACATGAAATTGAGGAGATTAAATGCTTGAATTATGCCGATATAAAAACAGTTTCAGCAGTAGATAAAATAATATTTGACTTCTTAAAAGTTAATGGGGAATTAGATTAACGGGTGATATTGTAAAAAGTGATATTTTAGAGATAAATTACAAAACAATTAAACTAACCAGAATGAGTTTCTATTCAAAGCTTCTTAAGTTAATCAAGGCCGTTGGCAATCACTAAAGAATGAATAAATGCTAAAACCAGAAAAACACGAGAAAGAAAGAGAAAGATTAAAGGAGTTAGAATCATATTCTATACTTGATACCCTTTCTGAAACTGATTATGATAATATAACGGCTATTGCAGCAGCAATATGTGGTACTCAAATTTCTGTAATTAGCTTAGTTGACGATAAGCGTCAATGGTTCAAATCTAATCGTGGCTTGGACGTTACAGAGACACCTAGAGAACAATCCTTTTGTGCTCATGCTATAAACGATCAAGAAAATGTACTAATTGTTGAAGATGCCAGAATAGATATTCGATTTCATGACAATCCTGCGGTAATTAGTGACCCTGCTGTAATATTCTATGCAGGTGTGCCTTTAATCAGCGATAATGGACTCCCCCTTGGGACTTTGTGCGTAATGGACCAAAAACCAAAATTATTAAGTGAAAGTCAGATACAATCTTTGAGAGCATTAGGACATCAGGTGATGAATATTTTAAATCTTAGAAAAACTAAATTAACTCTGGAAAAGACTCTAGAAAATTTAGAAGAAAAAAATTTGGAATTAGAACGTTTTGCATATGTTGCTGCACACGATCTTAAATCTCCCCTAAATGGCATTGTAGGGCTGTCGCAATTACTCTCAGAAAATTATAGCTCTCAGATTGATGATGAGGGTAAGGAAATATTAAGCTTAATTGCAAAATCAAGCGATAATCTAAGAAACCTAATTGATGGATTGCTGGAATACAGTAGATGTGACAAAGTATTAAAAGAGAATAAATCTCAAATAAACCTCGACAGTCTAGTAGATGACTTTACTGGTCTTTTTGTTTATGAGAAAAACTTGACACTTGAATTAAAGACTTCTATTACAGATATTGTATTAAATAGAGCCGCTCTGGAGCAAGTTTTAATAAATCTTGTTACTAATTCGATCAAATACAATGATAAGAAAAACGTAGAAATTGAAATTGGGGTATCAGAAACAACTACTCATTATAAGTTTTATGTTCAGGATAATGGGCCTGGAATAGCTTTAGAAAATCAGGAAAAGATTTTTGATATTTTTAAAATCATGGACAATCAGGATAGGTTTGGTAATAAAGGTAACGGAATAGGTTTAGCTACCGTAAAGAAAGTAATAGAAAATAGTGGAGGCACAATAAAAATAAAATCAGAACCAACCAAGGGAGCCAAATTCATTTTTACAATCGAAAAATAAGGATTACCAACGTCTGTTACTCGCAAAAATCGGGCATTTGTGTAAAAAGGAATATTTTCGATACTAATTTACAACCAACAAAGCCGACAATCCTGATGGATATCGGGATGCGTCACTAATTCAAGCTACTTGCGTTAATAATGACCATTAACAACAAGCTGAAGAAAATTCGAAAATCTATAGTAAATCTGAACTGATAAAGTCCAGCGCACAAACAGCACATTTATTTTTTCTCAACACAAAACGCAAACGCACCAAAAAAAACAATAAAATTGTATCTTACTTTTGCGAACAGAAATTCTGTGTATTCTAACACATGAAACAAAATACCAGTTATAAATCACTGTTTTCGTAACTGATGCAGAATAATATTTATAAGTATTTTTCTTTTTAGGCAGATTAGCCTATTTTTTTATCAGGTAGTACCTTATTGGCATCATCAGAACGAAGTTGAGTTGTCGAATAAAGCTGTTGCACATACTGAAATTTATAGCCATCATCACGATTTTCCAAAAAAAAAAAGTTCTAAATAGGCCTTTTTATATTTATAAGCTTATAATCTTTGCTTGAAGCTTTTATATATCGTTCGGTTACGTCTTAATAAGAAATGTCTTTCGAAGGATCATCATCCAGATTTGTTTTTAATGGCGCGGCAAAATTTACTTCATATATTATTTCGAAATATTTATTTGCAAGGCTCAATGTCTTTTTTAGTTAAAAACAGAACTTTAAAAGTTATAAATGTAACAATCATATATTTTTCTTCTTGATAGCTTCAATGGATTGCGGTAATTCTTTTATGCTAAAGTAATACTAAAATGGTGCTAAATTAATGCTAACGTAATAAGAATCAAGCCATTGATTCGTAATTTGAAGATGTTATTAACCATTAAACAATATATTATGAAAAAGTTAATGAGTATTTTATTTATTTGCACTCTTTTTTTTAGTTGCAGCAAAGACACAGCCGCTTTAGAAGATGTAGAAAGCAGCACGATCAGCGAAGCTAATTCCAAAGCCAACGCCAACGCCAATGCCAACGCCAACGGAAATAATGCGTTTACTGAATTTAAGGTAACGATTACCAACCTTGGGGGAACTACTGAGTATGTAAATATTCTTTCACCTGGGGTCTTTGTAGTACAAAAAAAGAACAGTGCCCCTTTATTTATGGTTGGCACTGAGGCTGGTGAAGGTTTAGAAAATCTCGCTGAAGACGGTTTTCCGGAATTATTGGCGAAGAGCTTAAAAAACGATTCTAAGGTTCGTACTGTGGGAATTTTTGCCATACCAATTGGGGATAACGCAAAAGGGCCAATCTTTCCTGGGGACTCTTACGAATTTACTATTACTGCAAAACATAATGATTTCCTAAACCTTGCCACCATGTTCGTGCAGTCCAACGATTTATTTATTTCTCCGGACCCAGAAGGGATAGCTCTATTTGACTCCAATAAGGAGCCAATAAGTGGAGATATTACGTCACATTTTAAATTATGGGATTCCGGTACTGAGGTAAACGCCAAGCCAGGGGAAGGACCATTCCAAAAACCGAGACAACCAGCTCCAAATACAGGGCCAACTGAGAATGGAGTAGTGCATCTTGTTGATGATGGATTTACTTATCCAAATGTATCAGATATAATGAGAGTTGTTATAAGTCCGATAGAATAATTTCTAGGAAACAATTGCTATGAATCAAGCCCTGTTGTAATCAGGGCTTTTTTTTTATCTTAATTTCTAGAAATACTCTCATTACAGCCTTATTTTTGGTAAAAGTTGAATCATTCTACTATCAATGAAATAGTAAACGTATCAAGGTGTTTATTAAATCAATTAATAACTGTTTTTGATAATTGTATTAAATTAGAAAGATGCATTTATAAAAGTTGAATCTAAAATCCAAGTAAGAGAATTAAAAAGGTTAATAGATACCTTGTCTGAAGTAGAAGAAACTTTTAACAGATAATGAGACTCTTAACTATTGGATGTTGTTTCTCTCAATGCCCACACGCCACCAATAATCGCAAAAAAATATGTCTTGCCAACGACTCAATGGAACTAAAATGAAAACTTCGGATTGATAAATAGAAAGGAACATAACCAGTGACAATATTAGATACCAGAAAGTGGCAGGCAATCGAGTAAGAAGTTATAATTTAGAGACCAGTAAAAACCTAACTACATTAACAATTGCAAACTTCTATTCGCGGTCTTTTTAGTTAACAAAAACGATATAAGACATTAATTAAAATTGTCTATAAGAATATGGAAATTGACAAAATAGCGCTGATAAAGCTAAAAGACGGCCAAGTTTTGAGCACTAGATCCAAAGGGAAAATCAAATATTATTTCCCGGGTGGGAAAAGAGAAGCTGGCGAATCTGATGAACAAACTTTGACCAGAGA
>JBBSVD010000018.1:0-29084 GCA_038233835.1 Flavobacteriales bacterium
AATAAAAACAAAAATAGATCGCGGGCAGATGAGCAATCTGTGATCTTGATGGATAAAATTAAGAGCGTTTGTAAATTCATCTCTGTTGAAGGAGATTTTTCTGAGATCTATCATTATGAAAACCTTAAGGAGAAGTACGTAAGTTTGCTTTTGGGAAAGAAAAAAGCGATCATTCTTATTACTGCAAAAGCACATGTAGGTTTCGATCTTAGTAAAGTGAGAATGGATAGTGATATTGAAAATAAAAAGATCATACTCACCAATTTCCCTAAGCCCGAACTACTAACGGTAGAAACCGATTTTAAATATTACGATAAGCGCGAAGGTTGGGCAAATCCTTTTACAACTTCGGACCTTACCGATATTAGCAGAGATTCTAAAAAGCATATTGTAGATAAGATCCCGCAAAGCGGATTGCTTGAAAAAGCAGAAAAAGAGGCTCTAGGAACTATACTTTTGATGGAAAAGATAGTGGAAACCATAGGTTGGAAGTTGGATTATTCTGCTTTGGAAGTAGCTTCAGAAGAGCCGGTAAAGATTTCGAAATAGTTTTGTTGAACTTTACCGTTATCGGTATGTCGAAGGATATATTGTAATCAGACAGAGTCTTCGACAAGCTAAGACTGACATTTTTTTATTGATTTGTCAAACTGAGCCTGTCGAAGTTTGGTTTATCACTAAAAAGGGCTTCGACAGGTTCACACTGACATGCAGATTACGCAAATAGAAATATGGACATTGAAACTTATAGAGATTATTGTCTTTCTAAGAAAGGGGTGACCGAGGGATTGCCTTTTGGCCCGGATAGTCTTGTACTTAAGTTAATGGGTAAGATCTTTACCATTGCTTCGCTAGATGAGGTCCCATTGCGAGTAAATTTAAAATGCGATCCAGAAAGGGCCATCAGTTTGCGGGAGGAACATCATGAAAATATTCTGCCGGGATATCATATGAATAAATTACATTGGAATACATTGGTATTAGATGGGAATCTTCAAAAAACTCTTATCTTCGAGCTTATAGATCACTCCTATAGTTTGATATGTGAAGGTTTAACCAAGAAACTGAAAGAGGAGCTGGATCTACTATAACTATTACGTTAAAAGTTCATGACAGCATTCGATTTTTATACACAAGAAAAAGCTACCCAAAATAAGCGTTTAAATGAAGCCAACAGGCAACTAAATTTGTCTAGTATGTTGCGTTTAATCCTTTTTCTTGGAACCGCTTTTGGCATCTATTATTTTTATCCAAATTGGAAGCTTGCCATATTAATTGGAGTGGTGGGATTCGGTATATTCTTATTTCTGGTTTCCAGACATTCAGATCTTAAGTACAAGCGAGATAAAATTGATGAATTAGTGAAGCTCAATGAAACCGAGCTAAAGGTTTTAAATAGAAACTTTTCGCATTTAGTAACCGGAAAGGAATTCGAGGATCATGACCATCCTTTTAGCCAGGATTTAGATCTCTTTGGAAACGGCTCATTTTTCCAATATCTAAACAGAACTTCTTTGAAGGATGGAAAGAAAAAATTAGCTACCATTCTTACGGAAAACTCCATACAAAATATAGTAGAAAAGCAACAGGCAATTAAGGAATTGGCAGAAAAAGCAACTTGGAGACAGGAATTTTCCGCAGTTGCCAAATTGGTGAAAACTGAAACCAGTTCTAGCAAAGTATTGTTATGGATAATTAATTACAAAACTTTTGTTCCAAAATTCATGTTTTGGCTGAGTTGGGTCTTTACAGCGATCTCCATATTGTTAATAGCTGCCTATTACACTCAAAGTATTAACGGCTGGTTTATTTTTGCCTGGTTTTTAGTATGCTGGGGAATAACGGGAATCTACGTGAAGAAGATAAATGTACTTGCTGGTAATGTAGGAAAGGTACAAGATACCTTCCATCAATATTACCAGTTATTGGGAATGATCGAGGCTGTGAGCTTTCAATCTGAGATTTTGAAAGAACAGCAATCCAATGTAAAATCTGAAGAAAAAAAGGCTTCAAAAATATTAAAATCATTTTCCAAAGCTATCGATGCCTTGGACCAGCGTAATAATGCTATCTTCATAGCAATAGGAAATGGATTTCTTTTATGGGATTTAAGACAATCTTTAAGACTAGAAAAATGGATCCTTGCGCATCATGAAAATGTGAAGAATTGGTTTGAGGTGATAGAATTTATAGATGCATATAACAGCCTTGGGAATTTCGCTTTTAATCATCAGAGTTATGCCTTCCCGGAAATCCATAAAGATAGATCTGTTATAAAAGCTTCAAAATTAGGTCATCCCTTGTTAAATCCGGAAAAACGAATAGACAATGATCTTTTAATTGATAATGAAAATTTCATGATCATTACAGGAGCTAACATGGCTGGGAAAAGCACTTTTTTAAGAACAGTTTCGCTTCACATTATGATGGCAAATATTGGTTTACCGGTTTGTGCCGAAACAAGTGAGTATACTCCAATAAAACTTATTACAAGTATGCGAACAACAGACTCGCTTAGTGATGATGAGTCTTATTTCTTTTCAGAATTAAAACGACTTCAATATATAGTTAATGAGATTAAGGAAGATAGCTACTTTATTATTTTAGATGAAATCTTAAAAGGAACCAACAGCACGGACAAGGCGATAGGATCTAGGAAATTTATTCAGAAATTGGTGAAATCCAAGTCAACAGGAATTATTGCTACACATGATCTAAGTTTGTGTGAAGTTGCGGATGAATTGAAAGAAGTTGAGAATCATTATTTTGATGCAGAGATCGTAAATGATGAGCTGTTTTTCGATTATAAATTTAAAGAGGGGATTTGTCAGAATATGAACGCCTCTTTTCTTCTGAAGAAAATGAACATAGTAGATTAATCGCACTACGATTTCTGTTATTGATTGTTTTAAAGGGATCCTTCACATCGAGCGGAGTCGAGATGCTTCGACAGGCTCAGCATGACAATCAACTAATTAATGTTCTATAAAAACACAGTCAGTCTGAGCTTGTCGAAGACTTCTAAAAAACTACAATATAAATTATATCTCGATCCCGATAAATATCGTGATGCTGATAAGACATATAAAACTCAAATCATGTCATTCTGTACATGTTTCAGAATCTAAATTTTCCGTTTCTTTAATGAATTATAATTCCTCAATGAAGAATTTTTTTCAACTGCACAAAATTTCGTTGTTACTTATAATATCAATGGCTGCATTTTATGTTGCCTTTGCATACGATTTGGAACGCTCTGATCTTATAAAGCTAATCGGACTTTATTCAGGAGCGTTCTATTTAAGCTGGAAACTTTATAAAATTGAAAAAGTAAACTTCTGGTTTCTTGCTGGTGCGGCACTACTTTTTAGGCTTCTATTTATTGGTGCGATTCCAAATCTTTCACAAGATTTTTACCGATTTATATGGGATGGCAGAATGATCGCTGAGGGATTTAATCCGTATTTATATTTACCGGAAAATTTAATAGCATTGGGAAATGCGCCCATTGCGCAAGCCAAAGAATTATTTGATGGAATGGGTGCGCTTAGTGGGAGTCATTATACCAACTATCCTCCCTTAAATCAGGTGCTGTTTGCCATTGCCGGAATCCTTTCTGGAAAGAGCATAATTGGTGCTGTAGTAATTTTGAGGATGATCATAATCTTAGCCGATATTGGGGTATTATACTTCGGAAGAAAATTACTGATACAGCTCAGGTTACCTAAATCCAGAATATTTCTCTATCTCTTAAATCCATTCATCATTATTGAACTCAGCGGTAATCTTCATTTTGAAGGAGTGATGGTTTTCTTTTTGGTTTGGAGTTTATATTTACTTCAGCAAAAAAAGTGGATTGGAAGTGCGATCATCTTTGCCTGTTCTGTCCTGCTGAAATTAATTCCACTATTGTTATTGCCCTTATTCCTCGGATATTTTATTTACAAGCGAGAGAACATAATCGATCCTGAAAAGGAAACAAAACTCGGTATAACAAAATTGATGGGATTCTATTTAATTGTAGGACTAACAGTTTTATTAGGTTTTCTACCAATTTTGTCTTCAGCATTTGTTGAGAATTTTATGGCAACTATAAGTCTTTGGTTTCAGAAGTTCGAATTCAATGCTAGTTTCTATTATGTAGTGCGTTGGATTGGTTTTCAAGTAAAAGGTTATAATATTATAGAAACAGCAGGAAAAGCGCTACCCTTGTTTAGCATTGGTATATTGGCTGGCTTGGCTCTCTTTAGAAAGAATAATTCTTTGGAAAAGCTTATAACTGCTATGCTTTTTGGTTTTACGGCTTACTTATTTCTTTCTACCACCATTCATCCATGGTATTTGGCAATACCCTTAATGCTCTCCATATTTACTAATTACAGATATCTTATGGTGTGGAGTTTTGTTGTGATCTTGAGTTATGCTGCGTATACTTCCGCTGGATTTCAAGAAAATTTATGGTTGGTGGCTTTAGAATATATAATTATAATTGGTGTTTTTATTAAAGAGTACTTCGGAAGAAAAACTCCTTTACAGCTCTAATCATTATTTAGAAAAAGATTTCTGATATAAACGATTGCTCCAAAAAAATGAGCAGCAAGTAAAACGGGATCGCTTCTAAAAATAGCATAGGTAAAAATAATAGCGGAGCCTGTAAGACTTATAATCCAAAAAACTTTCGGGAGTGAAGATTCTTCGTGCCTTTCAGAATATATCCACTGGTAGATAAATCGGGAGCTGTAAACCAACTGTCCAATAATCCCTAAAATAATTAACCACAAGGCTATGTTTTCATTCTGTAGAAAATCATTCCATAGTTTTTGGCTAAATAAAAGTAAATAACCAGCAATAAGAATAGGGACAAGAAATACTGTGATCTTAAAAAGCAACCTAGAACTCTTCCACTCATGCTGTAGTTTTAAATTTCGGAAATAAACACCATAGATTAATAGCTGTCCAATCATTATTGGAAGATCCTCTCTAAGATATCCGTAAATAAATAGCAATAAGGCAGCTAGCAAACTCAGTTTCCAGTAAAGGGTTGGCGTTTTTACTTTTTTAGCCTTTTCAGAGAGAAACCATTGTGTGATAAGTCTGGTCGAAAAAAGTATTTGTGCCAGAAATCCTATGCTGTAAATTATCCAATCATTCATAATTTAAATAAAAATTTAAAACTAAAAAGCTGCCGTTCAGAAGAGATCGGCAGCTTATAAAATTTTCTAATTTCTAATATTTAGTTTTTAGTATCCAGTATCCAGTATCCAGTATCCAGATTCTAACATCTATTATCTAATTTTCAGTATCCAAGATCTACATATCTAACAAATATGCAAATATAAGGGGCGCAACAATAGTAGCATCACTTTCAATAATAAATTTAGGAGTATTGATATCTAATTTTCCCCAAGTGATCTTCTCATTTGGAACCGCTCCGGAGTAAGATCCGTAACTGGTTGTAGAATCGGAGATCTGGCAGAAATAGTTCCAAAATGGAGTATCTGTACGTTCCATATCTTGGTATAACATTGGCACTACGCATATTGGGAAATCTCCAGCAATACCTCCACCAATTTGGAAGAAACCAATCCCTTCTTTTGAATTTTCGGTATACCAATCTGCTAGGAAAGTCATATACTCGATCCCAGATTTCATAGTACTAGCTTTTAATTCGCCTTTTAACACATAAGAAGCAAAGATATTCCCCATGGTACTATCTTCCCATCCCGGTACTACCATTGGAAGGTTTGCTTTTGCAGCAGCATACATCCAAGAATCTTTAATATCAATTTCGTAATATTCTTCTAGCACACCAGAAAGTAATAGTTTGTACATGTATTCATGCGGGAAATAGCGTTCTCCGGCAGCTTCAGCATCTTTCCAGATTTTTACAATATGCTCTTGAATCCTTCTAAAAGCTTCTTCCTCTGGAATACACGTATCGGTAACTCTATTCAATCCTTTTTCTAAAAGTTCCCACTCATCTTGTGGGGTAAGATCTCTATAATTTGGGACTCTTTTGTAATGAGAATGTGCTACCAAATTCATTACATCTTCCTCTAAATTAGCACCGGTACAAGAAATTATTTGCAATTTATCCTTACGAATCATTTCTGCAAATATTTTCCCGATCTCTGCAGTACTCATGGCTCCCGCAAGAGAAACCAACATTTTAGAACCTTGTGCTAATTGCTTTTCGTAAGCTTCAGCAGCATCTACAAGAGCAGCGGCATTAAAGTGTAAATAATATTTTTTAATAAATTCTGAAATCGCTCCTTTACTCATCTTCGTCTTCGTCTGGGTTATGATTTAAATATTTGAACTTATAGCTCAACATTTTGTAATATAATTTTGCAGCAAGGAAATCGGATGATTTTTCATTTTCATTCGGGCAAAGCTCCACAATATCAAATCCTACTACATTTTTCTTTTTGAACATTAATTTCAAAAACTCTAAAGTTTCATACCACAACAATCCACCTGGTTCCGGCGTTCCTGTAGACGGCATAATAGAAGGATCAAAAGCATCTAGATCTATAGTTATAAAAACATTAGGCGTCATTTGTCCAATTGCATCATCCATCCAATCTTCGTAAAGATTATCTGCAAAATACACCTGATTTTCGTCCATATTATCCAGTTCGGAAACATCCATAGATCGAATACCAACCTGAACAAGGTTTGTGGTTTTACTAGCTTCATAAACTGCACAAGCATGATTGCATTTAGAACCCTCATATTCTGCTCTTAGATCTGCATGCGCATCAATTTGCACAACAGTAAGATCTTCAAAAGATTCGTTAAAAGCTCTTATAGTACCTATACTCACAGAATGTTCCCCTCCAAAAATGGTTACAAATTTTTCTTGTTTTATATAATTTTTGGTGGTTTTGTGAACGGCTTCTACCATTTTCTCTGGAGAAGAATTTTCGGTTACTGGAGGTGCTAAATAAATACCTTTTCTGTAAACTTCTGTACGGGTTTCAATATCGAAAAGTTCCATATTCTCTGAAGCTTCCAAAAAAGCTTCTGGACCTTTATCTGCGCCTTTTTGCCAGGAACTTGTTCCATCATAAGGAACAGGAATCAATACCACTTGTGCTTCGTCTAGGCGTGCATATTTTTCTGGTATCCCGGCGTAATTCTTTTTGCTCATTGCTTGATTTTAATAATTTTAAGTTGAGTTCCTCTTTAAGGGTTTAATTCTCGAGGCCTTCCCAAATAATTCAGGCGGGATGGTCCACAATTTTTTTTAACTGGTTAAAGTTATAATTTTTTTTAAATTTACTTATTTCTATCATATCCTAAGATATGTAATAGGTCTTCTGCATTTTGTTGCTCACTAAAAACTTCGGTACTTAAAGTTCCATCTTCATCTCTATCTATAAGGATGTGTTTGGGTTGTGGTATTAAACAGTGCTGTAATCCACCAAATCCACCAATACTTTCCTGATATGCACCAGTATTAAAGAAACCAATAAATAATGGTTTTTCTTTTTTATACTTAGGTAGATAGATCGCGTTCGTGTTTTGCTCGGAGTTATAATAATCGTCACTATCACAAGTAAGTCCTCCTAATAAAATACGCTCATACTCATCATTCCAGCGGTTTAAAGGAAGCATTACAAATTTCTTGCTGATAGCCCAAGAATCTGGAAGGGTAGTGATAAATGACGAATTTATCATGTTCCATTTCTCACGATCGTTTTGTTGTTTTTGGTATAAGATCTCATAAATGGCACCACCACTTTCTCCAACAGTAAAAGATCCAAATTCAGTAAAAATATTTGGTACGTCTACCTCATATTCTTCGCAGGTAAGTTTGATCTGATTGATAATTTCTGAAACCATATATTGGTAATCATACTCAAAAGCAAGGGAATTCTTTATTGGAAATCCACCACCAATATTCAAGCTATCCAAACTTGGACATACCTTTTTTAGATCGATGTACACTTTTAAACACTTATTCAATTCGTTCCAGTAATACGCGGTATCGCGGATTCCTGTGTTTATAAAAAAATGAAGCATTTTAAGCTCTACCTTCGGATTATCTTTTACCTTTTTATTGAAGAAAGGTAGAATATTCTTGTAACCTATTCCTAATCTGGAAGTGTAAAATTCGAATTTTGGCTCTTCTTCAGAAGCAATTCTAATTCCTATCTTAAAAGGGTCGTTAATCTCTTCAGAAAGAAGATCGATCTCTTCATAGTTATCTATTATAGGAATACAATTCTTATGTCCCCCATTAAGAAGTTCGGCTATATTAGAAATATATTGATCTCTTTTAAAACCATTACATATAACATAAGCGTTATCTGCTAGTTTACCAGATTTCTTTAATTTCTGAACAATGTTGATATCGAAAGCAGAAGAGGTTTCAATGTGAATATCATTTTTTAAGGCCTCATTTAATACGTGTTCAAAATGAGAACTTTTGGTACAGTAGCAATAATTATAATTCCCTTTATAATCGTGCTTTTCGATGGCCGTTTTAAACCATTCTTTAGCTCTGTTTATATTTTGAGAGATCTTTGGTAAGTAAGTGAACTTTAAAGGAGCGCCATATTTTTCAACCAAATCCATAAGGTCTATTCCATGAAAATGTAGCTCGTTATCTTCTAACTTGAATTCTTCCTGAGGAAAGTAAAACGTCTGATCTATTAAATCGCTATATTTTGTATTCAATGCTATGTTTTAAATATTGGGTTAAAAATTAGGGATTAAATTTTTCTGTCAAAAGGAATGACTGGTAAATTAGTGTTAAGAAATTTTGAAGAACAACTGCTAAATATTGGCGCGCTAAGATTTATCGAGCCTAAAGCTAATTTAAAAGATTGAAGATCAAGGCCTTCATTTAAAAATAACATCAACGCAGTCAATTGAGTTTATTTAATTCTAATTCTAAAAAACTGTACTTCCATCATCCCTAAAAATGAATTTTTAAAAGCAATTCATTTATTAGTCAAGCAAATGTATAAAAAATGTTAGTTGAATTTACATTTTAAGGTTTGAGCTTACAGCATTTTTATATTAATGATCTCTTGTTTGGTAAGAGTTCTGTAATTTCCTCTTGGAAGATCTTTTTTTGTAAGTCCACCAAAGGTCACTCTGTCTAGTTTTTCTACTTCAAAACCTAAGCTCTTAAATAGACGTTGGATCACGTGTGGTTTAATGCTATTGGTCTCAATTCCTAATTCATTCTTAGGTCTATTGTCTATATAACTTACCTCCTGTACTTTTACTTTTCCATCTTCAAGAGTTACTCCTTCTTCTATTCTTTTTAACTCTTCAAAAGAAATAGGTTTACTTAACTCTACATGATAGATCTGTCTTATTCCGTTCTTTGGTTTTCCAAGTTGCTTTTCTAGAGTCCCATCATTAGTAAATAATAAAAGTCCGGTAGCTTGTCGGTCTAGTTTTCCAACAGGTACAACCTTAGCTTTAGTGGCATTGGCAATGAGATCCATTACAGTACGAGAACCTTTTTCTAAACTTCCGGTTGTAAAGAAACCTTTTGGTTTGTTTAAAAGTATGTATTCTGGCTTTTCTGGTGTAACACGTCTACCGTCAAATTTTACTTCTTCGGTAGGTTTTACACGGTATCCCATCTCGATAACTATCTTATCATTCACAGTTACATTTCCTGCAGCAATATAAATATCGGCATCCCTACGAGAGCAGGCACCAGAGTTCGAAATATATTTATTAAGTCTTATTCCTTCTGCTTTAGGGCCAGTTTTTACTTCTGGCTTAGCTGCAGATTTAGGAGCATTTTTAGGAGCAGAATCTTTCTTTATAGGAGCATTCCCTCTAGCCATAGATTTTTTCTTTGGCCCACCACCTTGTCTTCCACTAAACTTTTTCCCTGAAGAATTATCATTCCTGCTCATATCGCTAATTTTTTGCAAAGATACTAGATATATCTTTCTCTTTATATTTTAACACTTAAAGATTTGTTTTACTAAAAAACCCTATCTAAAACCTCTTTATAATCTATAAGAAGAATGCTGAAAACTCCAGCCACTATAATGAGTTTCAAGATATTATGAAGGAGTAAATATTGCCATTTAGCATTGCTGAAATAAAGAAATAGAAGAAAGAACAAAAGCAATAGTAAAGAGAAATAAAAGTAGTAATCCATTAAGCCTGTATCAAACCTTGTGGTAAGCAATAAAATTGGAATTACAGCCAGTACTGTTAGAACAGAAAGGAAGAATTTACTCCATTTTTCACCATATACAACAGGAATGGTTTTATAATTCTGAATGAGATCTCCTTTCAAATTTTCCAGATCCTTTACTAATTCACGCATAGCGATCATAATAAAAAGGAAAGTAGCATGAATAAAAATGACGGTTTCAAAATTTTTATAATAGACGAAAACCACAAAAAAAGGAGTGATGGCTAGAACACTTGCCATAATATTTCCTAGAAAAAGGATTTTTTTGATCCTATGTGAGTAGAACCAAATAGCAAAAATATAAATCGAAAAGAAAACTACTGCTTTAAAGGAAACATAACTAGCAAAGAAAATCGCAGCAAAATTAAGAATAAAATATACCGAAAGTTTAGTACGTTGACTAATCAGCCTGTCCAGCATCGTTTTCTTAGGCCTATTTATAAGGTCTTTTTCGCTGTCGTAAAAGTTGTTGATTATATATCCTGAAGCTATAACTGTAGCTGAAGAAAGTATTAGAAAAAAGAGATTCGGATCAAAAAACACATCTCTTAAGGGTAGGTTTGGCGCTAGGATGAAGGCTGCCGTTAAATATTGCGCCAATACAAGTATGAGTATATTGTAGCCTCTAACTACAGAAAACAAACTCAACATTTTAAGCATTAAAAGTTTGTTCCTAGCAGGCGCCATGTAATTTTGTGGGTTTTAGAAGTTGTAAACCACTTCTAAATTGTAGTCTTTTAAAGATTTTTTTGCTTTGTCTATATCTTCAGTAAAACCTAAAATATAACCTCCACCACCAGAACCACATAATTTTAAATAATAATCGTTGGTCTCTATCCCTTGTTTCCAAAGATTATGGAACTGAGTTGGGATCATCGGTTTAAAGTTGTCTAAAACAACATGAGAAAGTTTTTTGATATTGCCGAATAAAGATTTGATATCTCCTTGCAGAAAATCGTCTACACAGGCATCTGTATGTTTAATAAATTGATCTTTCACCATTTTCCTAAATGGTTCCTGTTTCATGTTATCCATGAATATCTGAACCATTGGAGCAGTTTCGCCTATAGATCCACTATCTAATAAAAACACAGCACCTTTTCCATTCTCTGTCTGGGAAGGGATTCCTGCGGGTTCTATATTATCTTTAGAATTTATTAGAATTGGTATACTTAAATAGCTATTTAGGGGATCAAGACCAGAAGATTTTCCATGGAAGAAAGATTCCATCTCTCCAAAGATTTTTTTCAGCTTTAATAATTTTTCTCTGGTAAGATTTTCAAGTACCGTAATCTTGTTGGTAGCATATTCGTCATAAATAGCTGCGACCAGTGCGCCACTACTTCCAACGCCATATCCTTGAGGAATTGTAGAATCAAAATACATCCCTTTTGCAATGTCTTCTTTTAGAGTAGCTAAATTAAAATGAACCAATTTTGGATTAGTTTTCTCCAATGTTTCTAAATATTCTGCAAAACGTTGCAAACTTTTATTAGATTGAATAGCTTCTTCAGAAGGATTTTCGTCCACTTTTAGAGCGCCATTATAAAAATTGTAAGGAATGGATAGACCTTTAGAATCTTTAATGATCCCGTATTCTCCGAAAAGTAAGATCTTGGAATAGAATAATGGTCCTTTCATAAGCTTATAAGTATTCTAAATTCAACTAAATTCTAAAATGTAGATTTTGAGGCAAATATAATCAATTAAAACTACAATTTATTTGAACCGAATCCAACATTATCCAAAATATATTGTTCCTTTTGGCAATAGCCAACCAATTCATTTTTAATAAAATTCAGGATATCTTCTTTATCTTTTTGCGGGTAGAGTACATGTACATTTGCACCAGCATCTAAAGTAAAGCATACCGGCAAACCAGTTGTTTCTCTAAATTTCCAAATTTTATTGATGATCTCCAGCGTATTAGGTTTCATTAAAATGAAGGAAGGATTGCTGCTCATCATCATTGCATGGAGTGTAAGCGATTCACTTTCAACTATTTCTATAAATTTAGAGAGATCTCCATCTTTAAAAGCCGACTTTAATTTTGATAGATTGGTATGTGCTTGGTTAAATCGTTGCTCTGCAAAAGGATGCCCATGCATTAAATTGTGACCCACAGAACTACTTACCTGTTTCTCTCCTTTGTCTACCAATAAAATAGTGTCTTGATAATTATGGAACACTTCATGAACTTCCTCGCTGTAAGAAACTCCATAAAGATTGGAGCTATCCTTGATCTCTAAATGTTCTCCCCAAACTACTAGTTCTCCTTTAACGCTTCTGCATGCACTACCAGATCCTAATCTTGCTAAAAATGAAGCTTTTTGGAAAAAATAATCATCGCTAATCTCTGGATCCAGTTCCTTTTCTATACTCATAACGCCTAGGGATAAAGCGCTCATACCGCTGGCAGAAGAGGCAATTCCGCTACTGTGAGGAAATGAATTTTCTGAATTGATGATAAGTTGATACTCTTTTAAATAAGGGCAATATTTTTCTATTCTTTCAAAAAAAGTGTAGATCTTAGGTTTAAAATCTTCCTTTTTCTTCCCTTCAAAATAAAATTCAAATTCGAAAAAATCATTTCTTTCAGAATCTGGTTTACAGGAAAACTCAATACTTGTCGTGGTTTTACAATTACTCAGTGTAAAACTGATAGATGGATTTGCAGGAACCTGATTTTCTTTTTTACCCCAATATTTTACAAGTGCAATATTGCTTGGAGATTGCCAAGTCACTTTGCCTTTTGGTAATTGTTCTAATGAAGATCTGTAAACAAAATCCTGCGCTGTCATGGGCTAAAAAATTTACACAAATATACTTTTTTAGTTAAGAGGAGATAACCCAAGATTTCAAATAATTGTCTATTTTAGGGTAACTAACCAACCGGATAATGACCAAGAAAATCCTAATACGAGTATCCTTTGCAATGGGCGTATGCTTGTTCATTGGATTTTTGGGGGCTTTGGCTACCCAGTCGAGTATGGGAGATTGGTATTTACAATTAAATAAACCTAATTTTAATCCGCCAAACTGGATCTTTGGTCCCGTATGGACATTGCTCTATATCTTAATGGGAATTGCAGCGGGTATAATTTGGAGTAAAGGTTTTTATCACATGTGGGTGAAAACGGCACTTTATCACTTCGGAATTCAACTATTGCTTAATGCATTCTGGTCCTTGCTGTTCTTCGGGCTAAAAGAGCCTTTTTGGGCACTTTTGGATATTATTGCGCTTTTTGTAGTGCTTCTTTTTACCATAAGATGGTTTAAAATAGTGAACAATTTGGCAGCCTATCTTTTAATACCTTATGCTATTTGGGTTGCATTTGCCACCTTGCTCAATTTTGAAATTTGGCGACTTAATCTCTAATTTCTCAGAAATCTATTCCTTATTGGTCATGGCTTTTGCAGCCAAATATCCTCCAGTCCATGCATTTTGAAAATTGAAACCACCGGTTATAGCATCTATATTTAAAACTTCTCCAGCAAAATATAAATTCTTCTGAAGCTTACTTTCAAAGGTCTTGAAATTCACCTCATTCAATTTTACTCCACCGGCAGTTACAAATTCTTCCTTAAAAGTGCTTTTTCCATCTACTTCAAATTTACAAGTAGTTAGTTGCTCGCTTAAAGCGTTCATTTTTTTGCGATTAAGATCTGCCCAGATCTCGGTGTCTACAATTCTTGCTCCGATAACTAAGTTTCTCCATAAACGCTTTGGAAGGCCGAATTGCGCATATTTAGATACTTGCTGTTTTGCATACTTCAATTTAAGTTCTAAAAGTTGCTCTAGAATTAATTCTCTATTGCTATTTGTCAACCAATTTATGATAACTGGGAATTTATAATTGAGCTCGTGAAGCGCTCTGGCTCCCCAAGCAGATAATTTTAATACTGCCGGACCGCTAATGCCCCAATGCGTGATTAAAAGCGGACCTTCACTTTCAAGATGAGCTCCTGGGATATTCACACTCGCAAAAGTGGAAACGCCAGGAAGGTCTTTAATTCTTTCATCTTTAATATTGAAGGTAAATAGTGAGGGAACTGCTGTTTCCATTTTATGACCTAATCCTTCCATCAACTTCCAGATCTTCGGATTACTGCCGCTTGCTACAAGAATTTTTTCAGCTGAAAAATCTCCAATATTGGTGTTTATAGACCATTGTTCATTTTCTGAAGTTATATTTTGAACGGAATGATTTTTAAGTATCTTGATCTTTAATCGCTGAGCTTCAGAAAGGAAGCAATTAATTATTGTTTCCGAAGAATCTGAAATTGGAAACATGCGTCCATCTTCCTCTATCTTCAGTTCAATGCCACGCTCTTCAAACCAGGCAATGGTATCGCCTGTCATAAAGGAGTGAAAAGGACCACGGAGTTCTTTTTCGCCTCTGGGATAATTCCTAACCAATTCATTCGGGAAAAATTCGGCATGAGTCACATTACATCTTCCGCCACCAGAAATCCTCACTTTAGTAAGTACTTCTTTTCCTCTTTCCAAAATGAGAATGCTGGCATCGGGATTAAATTCCGCAGCATTAATAGCTGCAAAAAAACCTGCTGCTCCACCTCCAATAATAATTATATCATACTTCATTCAGAAAAATATAGGAAGCGCAAATTTATGGGTTTTGTGGCTGAAGGGAAGATTTATAGATGAAAATTATAATCTATCTGGAAAATCGGAGATAATTCCATCTACTCCAAACTCGATCATTCGTGCGATATCTTCTGGCTCATTCACCGTCCAGACATTTACATTAAAACCCTGATCATGGGCATCTATCACGCTCTGTTTGGTAATAATTCCAAGGGAAGGATGAATAGCGGTTGCATTTAAGATCTTCCCCCATTCTATAGCTTCCTCCACACTTGCTTTACTTAGCACCGCAATTAAAATATTGCCATTTATCTTCTTCACTTCCAGCAGTTCATTCTCTTGAAAAGAGGAAACCAAAATGCTAGAGTATTCCCAGCCTTTATCTATATAATTAGAGATAATTGCACAAGTTGGTCTGGCAGTATGCATTCCTTTTAGCTCAATATTGATAGAACATTTTCCTTCTATAAAGTCTAGGACTTCTGTTAGTAACGGGATCTTATAACCACCCTTCAGATTTAGTTGTTGAAGTTCTTCATAGGTATTAGTTGTAATTTCTCCAGAACCATCACTTAATCTATCTAAGGTAAAATCATGGAAAACCACCACTTCTCCAGAAGCACAAAGATGCACATCGATCTCTATACCATCTACCCCCATTTCTAGTGCAAGGCGGATGCTTTCTAATGTATTTTCGGTTAAATGAGCTTTGGCTCCGCGGTGACCAATTTTATATATAGGATTCATATTTCAAATATATATCTACTTGTTTAGAAATTCTTACCACAACTTAACATTTTTTTTAAGGAGTTGGTTTATACCTTCATTGTAGATTATATGTTTCAATCACATTTCAAATTATAGTAAAATTTATGTTGGGAGCTAATTAAATAATTTATTAAATTAAATCAAAATAATATATGGATGTAAGATCTAATGAGCCTTACTGGCTTATAAAAAACGCACTTGCAAAAAGTTATTCTTCTTTAGATGAAGATATTTCGGCTGAGGTATTAATTGTTGGAGGCGGAATTACAGGTGCTTTAATAGCTTATAAATTGATTTCTGAAGGAAGAAAGGTGATCTTAATAGATAAAAGAGACATCTGTAATGGAAGTACAGCAGCAAGTACCGCGATGCTTCAATATGAAATTGACACCTCTTTGCATGAGCTAATAGAACAGCGCGGACTAACCTGCGCAGTGTCTAGCTATAAGAATTGTGAAAAAGCTATTATCGATCTCAAGAAAATTGTGGACGAGATTAAAAGCGATTGTCAATTTGAATTCAAAAAAAGCATTTATTTCTGTAGTACTAAAAAGGAAATGAACTTTCTTGAGAAAGAATTCGAAGCCAGAAAACAACATGGTTTTAAGGTAAAATGGTTAGATAAAGAAGAGCTGGGAAAATTGGGCTTGATAGCAGAAGCAGGCATAGAATCTGATTCTGGTGCAATAATGGATTGTTACAAATTTGCCAGTGATCTTTTAGAATATTGCTCTAAAAAAGGACTTAAGATCTATGATAGAACAGAGCTTGATTCCATAAAAGAAGAAGAAGATACGCAAATTGCAGTGACTAATAAAGGTTCTAAAATACAAGTCAATCACACTGTTTATTGTACAGGTTATGAAAGTGTGGAAAACGTAAAGGAGGATATTGTAGAATTAAAAAGCACCTTTGCTTTAGCATCTGAAGCCTTTGAAAAAATTCCAAAAGCATTTCAGAAACATATTTTTTGGAATACCTCTCAACCCTATTTATATTTCCGAGGCGCAAAGGACGGAAGAATTATAATGGGCGGTGGTGACGAGAATTTCAAAAATGCTAAAAGAAGAGACCTACTTCTGCATAAAAAAGAGAAAAACCTTGTTAAGTCTTTCAACAAGTGTTTTCCCGATATACCTTTTAAGTTAGATTATTCTTGGGCCGGAACTTTTGGAGAAACAAAAGATGGTTTGCCTTATATGGGGAAACCAGACCCAGCTACTAATAAGCATTTTATCTTAGGATTTGGCGGCAATGGGATCACTTTTAGTGTGATGGGAATGGATGCTATAATAGAATCTTTAGATAACAATCCACATCCCTATTTGGAATATTATAAATTTGAGAGATAATTAACTAAGTGGTTAAATTCTTAATCTTCCTAAATTATAATTTAATAATTAATGACTAATAAAAAATAATATGGAAAAGTGGTTTGAAGCATCTTGGACATCTGTAATAGCAATTTGTATCACAGCGATATTCATTTATGTGGCAGTAATATTATTTACAAGATTAGCTGGAAAGAGAAGTTTTTCTAAAATGTCTAGTTTCGATTTTGCGATGACGGTGGCAATAGGATCTATTATTGCGAGTACCGTTCTTTCAAAATCTGTAAGCCTCGCAGAAGGCGTAGTTGGACTTGCTATGGTTTATATACTACAATATGTTGTTGCAACCTTAAGACGCTCCTCTCACATAGAGAAACTAGTAGATAATAAGCCGTTGTTGTTAATGGATGGAACTAAAATATTACATGAAAATCTCAGCAAAGCGCGAGTGACAGAGGCAGATCTAAAATCAAAATTGAGGGAAACAAACGTGCTAGAAATCTCCCAAATTAGAGCTGTGGTGTTTGAAGCTACCGGAGATATTTCGGTTTTGCATACTAAGGATGAAAATGTAGAATTGGAAGATTGGATAATGGAGGGAGTTATGAAATAAATCTTCAAGTTTTTTTGAAAAGAATAATCCCTGTCTTTATTTTCCTTTTAATGCTATTACTTCTGAATACTAACTCATTTCAAATTGTGGTGTTAAAGAGTTTTAATTTTTTCTGAAAGTGGTCTTAAACCAGCTTTAGTTAAAATATGTTCTGAATACTTTTATAGAAACCAACGGAAAATGACTCCAGAAACAGAAAAAAAATCGCCCAAAAAACGCAAATCGGAAAATCTGATTGGCGATGAGAAAATAAAAGAAAAATTTACCGATTTTATACTTGGGCAAGATCATCCTTGCATGATGGCGCAAACGGTTTTTAGCATGGATAAAGTCGATTTTAATACCTATGAGCATTTTGGCTCAAAGAATACCGCAAGAAAAATTTTGAAAGATTTGAAGCAATATATCGAGAATTATGATTTTGAATCGAATGAATTTCAAACCTTCATAGCTGTCTTTAAAGGAAGAAAGGAATTTTCTGAAAAGCAATTTGAAGAGATTCTATGGAAACAGTTAGACTTTTTGCATGAAGTGGATGCAGAAGCTTGGGATCCTGCAGTGAGTAGTGATCCTTCTAATAAGGATTTTAGTTTCAGTTTAGGTGGGAAAGCTTTTTATATTGTTGGTTTACATCCAAACAGTTCCCGAATGGCTAGGCAAACGCCTTATCCTACTATTGCTTTTAATTTGCACTGGCAATTCGAAAAGTTGCGAGAGATGGGAACTTATGAGGTTGTAAGAGATAAGATTCGGGAAAGGGATACAAAATTGCAAGGCAATATAAATCCAGTACTTCAGGATTTTGGAGAAAATAGTGAAGCCAGACAATATAGCGGAAGAAAAGTTGGAGAAGAATGGAAATGTCCGTTTCTTTCTGGAAAAATGTAAAAGATGTATCACCCAAAGAAATACAAGAAGCAAGATCCAGAGTATTTATTCGAATTTATAAAACAACATCCTTTCGCGAGTTTTATTATAAAAGGGAAACGTCTTTTAGCGACCCATATTCCTGTTCTAATTGAAGGGAATTCTCAAAAATTTAGATTGTATTCCCACATAGCAAACCATAATGAACAACTTCAGTATCTAAAAAATGAAGCAGAAGCTTTAATGATCTTTCAAGGGGCTCACGGATATGTTTCGTCTTCTTGGTATAAAGAAATAGATATTAGTACTTGGGATTATTCTGCGGTACATGTAAATGCAAAAATTCAAATTCAGACTTCTGAAGAATTGGAGAATTCACTAGAAAAATTGGTTCAGAAATTTGAAGAACCTCAAAAAAATCCGATTTTTTATAAAGACCTGCCCAAAAAAATGTTAGAAGAACATCTCCCCTTAATTACCGGTTTTTGGTGTGAACCTTTTAAAATTGAAGGAGTAGCAAAATTGCATCAATCTTATAAAAAACAAGATGTGGCTTCAGTTATTGAACATTTAAAAAATGGTACTCCATTAGAAAATGAATTAAGCAAAGACATAAGGAAAGAAAATGATTAAAGTAATAGAAAAACAAACCGGTGCAGCATTTGTCTTAAAAAAGGGACAAAAATTAAAGGTGATAGATCCACAGGGAGAGCAAGTGAGCGATATGGTTTTGTTTAATTTTAAAGATACTCGCGAGAAAATTTCTTCAGGAAAAACATTAGATTTTGAGGAGAGTATTCTTATTTCCAAAGGAAATTTTTTGTGGAGTAATAGGAGCAATAAAATGATAGAGATCTTGGAAGATACCAACGGGAGAAACGATTTTCTTTTAGCTCCTTGTAGTCCCGAAACTTTTAAGATAATGTATAATAATCCAGACTATCACCCAAGTTGTTTTGAAAATCTATATACAAATCTAGAATCTTTCGGAATAACCCCAGATGAAGTTCCAACAGCCTTCAATATCTTTATGAATGTACAATTCGATAAAGAAGGGAAACTGAGTGTAGATCCTCCATTAAGCAAGGCGGGGGATTATGTTTTATTTCAAGCCAAAATGGACTTGATAGTTGCCTTAACCGCATGTTCTGCAGAGGATAGTAATAACGGCAGCTTTAAGCCTATCCATTTTGAAATATTAGAGCAAGTTGAAAAGTAACTAATTAAATATTTTTTTTCCTAAACCTCATGTTGAGCATTTCTATTGCCAAAGAAAAGAAAACGGCAAAATAGATATAACCTTTTGGAACATGATAGTGAGCTCCTTCTACTATAAGCATTACTCCAATTAAGATAAGAAAGGAGAGCGCTAAAATTTGAATTGTTGGATGCCTATTCACGAAATCTCCCACGGCTTTAGCAAAGATCATCATTACAATTATGGAAATAACCACTGCAATGATCATCAATATTAGTTTGTCGGTAAGACCTATGGCGGTTAAAATAGAATCGAAAGAAAATATAATATCCAAAAGCATTATTTGAACTATTGCATATCCAAAGGAACTTACTTTTTTCACTGTTTGTTCTGTGGTTTGTCCTTCTACTTTATGATGAATTTCCAAGGTGCTTTTTACCAATAAAAATATTCCTCCTCCAATTAAAATGATGTCTCTCCAGCTTAGTTCGAAACTTCCTAAAGTAAGCACAGGTTTTGTAAGTCCTATAATCCAAGTAATACTTAATAATAATAAAATTCTCATTATTAAAGCAGCAGAAAGTCCACCTATCCTAGCTCTTTTTTGCTGATTTTCCGGTAATTTTCCGGCAACCAAGGAAATAAAAATAATATTATCTATTCCTAATACAATTTCCATAAAGGTTAGTGTAATTAGGGCAATCCAAGTATCTGCTTGTAAAAAAATTTCCATGAAAATGATGTTAGCCTAATATAAAGCGGAAAATTAATAAAATAATAGCGAGATTAAAAAAGAGATTATGAAAAAGAAACTGTAAGCAAATTTCTTCTGCGTTTTATCTAATGAAGGCTAACCACTTTAGTGATCTTCCAGTTCGAGTCTTTCTTCTCCCAAAAAATTACAAACTTTCCTACTTGAGAAGGAGTATCGGCGCTTTCCTGATTATTTTTAAAAAAATGCTTTCCAAATTCAATAGCTCCAAAATCTTTTATGGGATACACTTCAATACTGCCGGGCACTAAATGCCGAGTTACTTTTCCGCAGATATTCTTTTCTGTAGCCTCTAAAATTCCTTGTTTAGAAGTCATCAACCCACCTTGATCGTGAAAGAATTCTATACTTTCAGCATATAAATTTTCCTGCATTTCTAGGTCGCAGCTGTTGTAAGCACCAAAAAATTGAGTATCCATTTTTACAATTTCGGCATATAGCTCAGCATCGTCTGGAATATAGTTATCAACTGTTATTTTTTCTATGTCCTTAATTGAAGAGCATGAGGAAATAAAAATAATTGAAAGTATTAATAGGAGAATTCTTGAGACTTTTAAATACATAGTTTGTTATTGAAAATGAAACCTAATTTAGTTATTTTGCTATTATCGGGAACCATAATTCTTCTTCAGAATTGGAATCTTCATTTTTATACTTTTCATCCATCATAGCAAAATGTGGCCGATGATCAAGATTATAATCGGAACTAGGAAACCACTCTTGCAAGATGCTTCTATATGTTTCTGAAACTTCACTGCCCAATCCCTTATAATTAAAAACAGCATATTTCCCAGCAGGAATTATCAACTTCTCCATTTCTATAGGGATATCTTTAAAGTCTGAAACTTCCATTTCGGCCCACTTTTCAAATTCTGCTGAAGGTTCAAAGGCTTCAAAAAAGGTTGAAGTATTGTACACTTCTACCGAAAATAATTCGGAACTCACAGTATTTTGGATTTCCTTTCTACGCGGCATAAAACTTTTCCAAAGATTAGGTGTCTGAGTGTTGGAAAACGACATATCTATTCATTTTCCCACTAGATTTATTTCGGAGATACTTTCTACTCTTTGGTATTTTAGCATTTGGTTAAGGATGTGAGGTGTAAAAGTTTCTAAAAAATTATTTCAACTAATTTATGCCAATTCAGGCTTAAATGATGGTATAATAGTATGTAAATTACAGACTTGAAAATCGAAACTTTTTCAACAGTATTTATGGTGGATAGATTAATCTTCATTGGACATAGGTCTTGCGAAGCGTAACCAAAAAATCTATCGATACTAAGTTTGTAGAAGGTTTTAAATTCACGACTATTAATTTTATAACAGAATGAGATTCAATCATAAATTAGTGTTCATCCTTCTCGGACCAATCCTATTTTTTGTTTTACAATTCATGGACACTCCTGTTGATATGCCGGAAAAGGCATATGACATGCTGTGTATTACCCTATGGATCGCACTTTGGTGGGTGACCGAAGCTGTACCTATAAGTGTAACGGCCTTATTACCTATAGTGCTATTTCCTTTAACAGGAGCACTCGATCTTTCTACAACCACTGCTTCCTATGGGCATAAATATATCTTCCTCTATATGGGTGGATTTTTATTGGCAATTGCAATAGAAAAATGGAGTCTTCATAGAAGAATGGCACTTTCTATAATTCAATTAATAGGTACCAACGTTTACAATATCATACTGGGGTTTATGGTGGCAACCGCATTTCTTTCTATGTGGATCTCTAATACTGCTACCTCAGTAATGATGTTACCAATTGGAATGTCTATAGTTGCGCAGTTAAAAGATAATCCTTCTACCAAGGAAAACGAAAATTTGATCTTTGGAAAAGCTTTAATGCTTGCTATAGCGTATTCAGCTTCAATTGGTGGAATGGCCACTTTAATCGGGACACCTCCAAATTTGGTTTTTGCCGGATATGTTTTGGAAACCTACGGTATAGAGATCAGTTTTTGGCAATGGGCAAAATTTGGATTTCCAATTTCCCTGATGTTACTTTTTATTTGTTGGTATTACCTTACTAGAAAAGCATTCACTTTTAATCAGAAGGAATTCCCGGGAGGTAAGACTGAAATAAATAGATTGAAAGCGGAACTTGGACCCATGAAACGGGAAGAAAAAATAGTACTGGGGGTTTTTATATTCACAGCATTTTGTTGGATCACAAGATCGTTCTTAATTGAAGATATCATTCCCGGAATAGACGATACAATAATAGCCATGTTCTCTGGGATCTTGCTTTTTACCCTGCCTTCTAAAACTCCTGGCGAAAAAATTATCAATTGGGAAGAAGCGGTTAAAATGCCTTGGGGAATAATTCTACTTTTTGGAGGTGGCATGGCGCTTGCTGCAGGTTTTGAAGTGACCGGACTTGCAAGCTGGCTGGGAAATAGGATGACACTTTTACAAGCATTGCCATTAATACTATTGGTTGTAGTAATAATTACGAGCGTCAATTTTATTACTGAAATTACCTCAAATCTTGCGACAACTGCAATGCTTTTACCAATATTAGCACCTATAGCTGTTGGTTTAGAGATTAATCCATTTATGCTTATGGTTGCAACTACAGTTGCTGCATCCTGTGCTTTTATGCTTCCGGTAGCAACACCACCTAATGCTGTGGTATTTGGTTCTGGTTATTTGAGAATTCCAGACATGATCCGGGCAGGGATCTGGATGAATGTATTATCTATTGTCCTTTTAACTCTTATGGTATATTTTATTTTACCACTAATTTGGGATTTCGACCCAATGTCGTCTGGACCTCTAATGCCGCTGAATTCTTAATTCAAAAAAATAAATTAGCAATAAACATTTAAAATAGAAATTTGAAGCTTTTTTTTATTTACTCAGAAGTATTTCTTTGACCGGTTTTCCTCTCCAAAACTCAGGAATTTCAAGACCTAATAAATAGGCAATAGTTGCTCCTGTGTCGTAGGTAACAATGATGCTGCTCATTTCTCCTTGTTTCGAAATTCCCTTACCATAAGCGATCCAGGGAATTTCCACCTCCTTCAAAGTTTTTCCACCATGGCTTTTTCTATTGCCACCATGATCTGAAGTTAGAATGATGATGGTTTCTTTCATTAAGTTTTTATCTTCTAGTGTTGTGATCATCTTTCCAATATGAACATCAATCTTTTCAATTTCATTATAATATTCAGGGGAATCGAATCCTATTTTATGTCCTGCATGATCAGCATCATCCAAATGGATAAAAGTGAAAACCGGTTTTTGTTCAGTTATAAAACTGGTAGCTTTCACAAGTGTTTTTGTATCGGTTTCAGCATTATAATCCAGATCTACAAGATCTCTTTCAAAAAGATTTCTAATTCCACCCCAAGTATAAATAGCCCCTTTTTTTGCTTTTGGTGTTTGAGTGTCTATTAAACTGAAAATAGTTGGATACAATCCTCTTTTCCCCAGTTTTGCGGAGGGTAATTCAGGTTCTCTACTATCCCATTCTGTAAATCCGTGCAACTCCGGACCTGAGCCCATAAGCATGGAAGCCCAATTTACAGCACTAGAAGAGGGGAGCACCGATCTTGCATGAAGGGAATAGCTCCCATTTTTCATCATTTCTCTAATGTTTGGAATTTTCGCATTCTCGAATGCATAGGCTCCAAAACCGTCGATCCCGATTAAGATCACGTGTTTCGCAAGTTGTTTGTTTTGTTCTTGGGAATTGGCTTTTTGTGTACTAGCGCAGGAAACCAAACTTATTAGTATGCAAAGCAATGTAAATCGCTTCAAGAGATTTTGGAACATCAAGAAATTTTAAGTGATTGAATGAGTGCTAATTTAACCTATTTGTATTTAACTTAAAAGCTGGTTTGCTTGACTTTTCGGAATATGCCTAAAATCTTAATACTATCAATTCCAAAGTTATTGAAAGTTGAAAATGAAACCTACTAATGGCTATGCTTTACCGTTAGTTGAGTTTTGAATTTAAACTTCAGCTATATTAATGCTGCCTTTAAGAAGGTATAATTAGCAGAAATTAAATAATTCACCGGTATTTGTGCCTTTTCTGAAACAATAGTTTATAATAATTTAATTATATTTATCAAATCTGTATATTTTAACAAAGTAATTTTGAATTTATAAAAGTCGATTTATGAAAAAACTTCTATTCTGTTTCTCGATACTATTAACTTTGCAATCTTGTTGGTACACGGGCAGTGACGATGACAATCTCAGTAGAAGCAATTACGAACCCATCACTCAAAACAGGGAAGATTTCGAAAAGACTATTGGGATTATGGGAGAACGTGCAGTAACCAACTCCGGTAAGATTTATGTAAAAGACAACCTTATTTACCTAAATGAACTTGGGGAAGGTTTTCATATAATTGATAATTCCGATCCTACCGATCCACAACCAGTTGCTTTTTTAAAAATCCCGCTGGCTACAGATCTGGCTATTCGCAACAATATTTTATATGTGCATCATGCGGTAGATCTTGTTGCTTTTTCCTATTCTTTAAATTCGAATTCCCTAAATATTGTCCATCGCGAGCGGAATGTTTTTCCTGAACTACGTTCTCCAGAAGGATTGGAACCCTCGTTTTACAATGTTCCTGAAGATGAAATTGTAATAGGCTATCAACAAATAAACTAAGAAGATGAAAAAATTTATAGCACTCTGTCTTTCCATAATGTTATTTGGTTGTAGCGCCGAAAGCGATAATTCTCCTACATCATCTGTAGATGGTACTGGAGGCTCGCTTGCAAGATTTTCATTGGTGGGCAATTATTTATACACCGTAGATGATCAATCCCTGCGAATCTTCGATATTTCAAATCCTTCACTGCCAACTTTTGTGGGCACTAAACAAATTGGTTTCGATATAGAAACGCTCTATTCTTTAGATGAGTATTTGTTTGTAGGTAGCCGACTTGGAATGTTTATTTTTGATATTTCCGATCCCAAATTTCCACTTCAGCTATCTAAAGTAGAACATGTGCGTAGTTGTGATCCTGTGGTTTCTTCTGGCGATTATACCTATGTTACGCTTCATACCAACGCGGGTTGTGCTGGAAATGTAAATCAGCTGGAAGTATATAATACCCAAGATCTCTTGAGACCAGAACTAATTACTACCATAACTCTGGATCGTCCAATTGGGCTTGGTCTCTACGGAAATCATTTACTGGTTACCGATGAAAATGTGGTACGTATTTTTGATGTTACCAACCCGGCACAACCAGATCTTGTTGGAGGTATTGAAGAAGATGCCTTCGATCTTATTATCCGCAACAACGATTTGTTCATTATTGGAGAAAAGTCTCTAAGCCAATATCAACTTAATCCCGAGGATATAGATGATATAGTTTTTAAAAGTACGATCGATTTTTAAGAGAGGTGCGGCAATGATACTTCACTGAGATCCTTCGATTGGCTCAGGATTACAATGCTTTCTAATTTGTCATTCCGAGAAGGAGGAATCTCATTGAAAACTTAATCTTGTCTTATTGAAAATCTTCACGATGTTTAGAATGACATTTTTTGCTCTGCTCATGATTGAGGATTGAGAACCTTTTGTCACTCCGACAGAAGGAGGAATCTCATTGATACTTTAATCCTGCTTGTTGAGATTCTTCACGATATTCAGAATGACATTTTTTGCTCTGCTCATAATTGAGGATTGAGAACCTTTTGTCATTCCGACAGAAGGAGGAATATCATTGATACTTTAATCCTGCTTCTTAGAGATTCTTCACGATGTTCAGAATAACATTTTTTGCCCTGCTCTTGATTAAGGATTGAGAATCTTTTGTCATTCCGACAGAAGGAGGGATCTTATTGAAACTTAATCTTGGCTTATTGAGATTCTTCACGATGTTCAGAATGACATTTTTTGAAAAGTGGTAATACCTATCACTCCAGCTAAACACTCTTGTCTTTCATCTTATCACTTTCAGTCTTCATCCACTGGTCCCAAAAAGTAAAATATAAACCATAATTGGTATTAAATTCTGAATGATGAAAATGGTGGTGGGTGGCGCCAATAAAATTTCTTCCGAAGAAGCTCTTTTGAAGCCTTTCTGGATATATTTCTATATCTAAATGATTGATCACGCTGCTAATGGTCATGAACATTAGATAGAACAAAACAACACTAAAATGCAAAGGAATGGCAATTAAAATGATTGGTAGAATCAAGGCTTCCAATGTAGCTTCCCAAGGATGAAAAGAAAAGGCAGTCCATGGAGAAGGGGCTAAACTATCATGGTGAACTTTATGCACCTTTTTATATAGTGCTGGACTATGCATCCAACGATGCACCCAATAATAATAAGTTTCATGAATTAAAAGCACTATCACCAAACTAAATGGAAAATACCATAGGTCATTCATTGAGAATTCAAGGTAGATCTTAGTGAATCCATGTTGATAGAGAAAAAAGAGAAGAGAGCCGGTAACCGCAAATATTATAGAAGAGATCAAACTCCATATCATTTCATTTCTTAATTGACCCTTTTTATATGGTCTTTGGCTTAATTTTTTTGACGCAAATTTTTCTTTGTTTTTAATATAATAATGATGGTAGAAAAAACCCGCAGCCAGGAAATATCTTAAAACAAGAATGAGAAAAAAGATAAGGATATAGATTAAAAAATAACTGAGTAATTTTATTGGGTCTTCCATAATCTAAATTTCGCTTGCTTATAAATATTAATTCCAAAAAAGTAAAAACTATGGGGATGGCTAAGTGCTTTTTCCTAATAAACTCTCGTGATGGGGATTTGAACCTCAAATGATAGATTAAATTTAAGGTTTTGAAATAACATTGCTGCCTAAGGCTTTCTAAAAAATCTTTATAATTTCGTTAACTTATTCACAGATTCTTTTTTTTTAACTTATTGGTTCACAAAAAGCTAAGCTTATGAATACTCATTTTTTGAAATCTGTGTTATATTCAGGAATTATAGCTGCTGTTGTATTTATTATTCTTGAATTAATTCTGAATCCATTAATTTTGGGCACACCAGCTTTTGGTCCGCCAAGAATGATGGCCGCGATAGTAATGGGAAAAGGGGTTTTACCGCCTCCCGCTACATTTGATCTTGGAATAATGATGGCAGGAATGCTACTCCATATAGTACTTTCAATAATCTTCGCACTAATCCTTTCGCTAATTATCAGAAATCTTTCAATGGAGATGGCTCTCTTAGTTGGTGCTATTTTTGGATTGGCACTATACCTGGTAAATTTTTACGGATTTACCGAAGTTTTTCCTTGGTTCGCAAAGGCGAGGAATTGGGTTCAAATTGTTATCCATATACTATTTGGGCTAATCGCGGCTTGGTCTTTTAAAGGATTTCAAGCAAGAGAACCAACAGAAGTTAGCCATGAGTAGTTCGTTCTAAATATAATATTAGGGAATTTAGACTCATACTTATATTTTAAAGTTTTTATAAATAGTAAATTCAAAAAAGCTTTATGGTTTCTAGGAAGCTTTTATGCTTTGGCCAATTTTTATTTTAACAGAACCTGCACTAGCTAAATATGAATTGATTTTGTATTAAATAATGTTGAAAATTGCCAGGGCACAGGGTAGAAAGCTGTATTCTTTATTTAAAAAATGTTAGGTTCCTTTTGCCACCTCACCGCTTTTCTATTTTATCACAAAAATTTTAATATAGTTAGCTTTTTACCAAGAGATTAGAAAAAGACTGCTTGGTGTTTTCATTTAACACATTCCGTTAAGATTTATTTAAATAATAATAATTAGCCATTTTATTTGAATAGTTTAGTATTCTGATTTTCAGTATTTTATATACAATAAATCATGTTTATTAATTAAATATATAGTTATATGAAAAATTTAAAGACAATTTTATCTCTTGCACTTATGTGTACCCTTGTGGGGAATTTACAAAGCCAGGATATGAAGGCTCAAATTAATGATTGGCCAGAAACTGCTAAGAAAGCAGCAGAAGCTATGATGGAAAAATATGGTGAACCTACAGAACAAACCCCTAGCTTATTAATTTGGAAAAATACGGGTCCTTTTACCCATACCATGGTTTACAAAGAAGAGATTCAACATGATTTTCCCATGCCACATAAAGATGTGTTGGAACAGGTTCTGAATTATGACGTACCAGTAGACAAATATGATGATCTTGCAGAATTTGATGGAAGTGTAATTGTGGAGAGAACCCAAGGAACAATGGCTGCCAGATGCGATAAGGAAGCAGCAAATATTTTGGCTCTCAACCTTGCCAACGATATTATTAAAGGAACTAAAAGTGTGCAGGAAGCAAGAGAATTTTATGGCGAAGCAATGATGGCTATGTTGAAGGGAGATAAGAAAGATTATCTTAAAGAACTTCAGTTTGAGGTAACTAAAACTAATGTCACCAATACTGATGAAACTACAATGGACATGTCCATGGTTGAAAAATTAAAAAGCGAGATGAAAGAGAAGGAAATGAAGATGAAAAAAAATTAAATAGCACAGAATTAATCAAGGGAAGTATCTTAATAGTTCGGTTTAAAGAAAACACATTCGTATAAAACTGAATGTGTTTTTCAATATAGAATTGACACCATTTTTCTGCATTTTAGTTAAAAGAAATGTAAAACCTTACTTTTTAAATGAAAACCCGAAAAGTTCATTTATATTTCTTAACCGAAACTCCAAAAGAAGCCAGAAATTGAAAAAAGAAAAACTTATTAAGTCTAAGAATGAATTTCCTGTGGTGGGAATTGGT
>JBBSVD010000019.1:0-28800 GCA_038233835.1 Flavobacteriales bacterium
GGAGTTATTCCTGCTGGAAGCAAACCTGCAAATTGAGCAGGATCTGCTAAAATTGTAGGAACATCATTTGAGCAAACATCAGTCGTGCTACCAGGTCCTGCGTTTGGAGAAGCAAGTACTTCTACAGATATAACTGCTGTGTCATCAGGACATGATGATGAACTACTTACATTATAATTGAAAGTGTAAGTCCCTGGACTATAATCTGCTGGATTAAAAATTTGTGTTCCAGTAGAAAGTGCTGGAGAAAATGTTCCATCTCTATCAGGTTCACCTAACTGGGAATCATTAATTCTATCTACTAAATTAAATGGAGTTTCATTCTCACAAGTAGTTGTTTGTGTTGTGCTACCTGCATTCGGAGTGTCTCTAAAGGCAACAGTAATCCTATCCTGTGAACATTCGGCACCATTATCACGATTGAAATAGTCTTCACCATCTACTAAAACAGTGTTTGGATCTAATGGAGTTGTAGAATTTTCATCAGCAAAAAAAGTACCACCTTCAGGAGATAAATCCCTTACTTGTGGCATTCTAAAATCATTACCAGTTCCTAGAGAAGCACAAAATTCCTGAGTTGATTCTACATTTGTTCTAGGTTGTAAAATTACATCAACCTTAGTTCTTGTTTCACTCTCACAAGGAGGTAATGGGCTATTTCTATCATTTATAACTTGAGTTGCAAAATAGGAAGTTCCATTTATTAAAATCGTATTATCTGGTAATGGTTGAAAGGAAGTAGCTGTTCTATACCATCTAATTGATTGGGTATTTGGGGAAGTTCCTTGTGCTTCTAAATCTCCCACTGTTGCACCATCACAAAATGTTTGTGGACTGGCAGCTGTAGGTGGAGGAGTAGGTTGTGGGTCGTAACCAACAGAAACTCTTAATGATGGACAATTATCTGGACTAGAAGTTCCACTTGATGAAACTTGAGCAACAAAATAGCTATCATTTGGGGTTAGTTGTCCAGAAGCTTGAGTTGTTCCAAACTCTTCCTCATAAACTCTAATTTCATATCCAGCAACTGTTGTTTCAAAAAAACCTGCTAAATCGGAAGCAGTAAATTTATTAGTGCATGGACTAATAGTAAAACTGTTTTGGCCCGGGAATAAAGTATTAGTAGGATATTCTTCAGCAATAACATTAACCATTACTGGTACTCTCGTACAATTTCCAGATTGCCCACCAACAAAATAGGTAGTGTCATCATTCAATATCTCACTTGAAGGTATTGGCTGTGTGTCGTTTACGTTATCTGCAGTTTGGTAAACCGCGGTGTTAGTACCATCTCGTTGGATTTGTCCAACGGTTGCTAAAAAGCAGAACTCTTGAGAAGCATCCGTTCCAGCGGGCGTCGGACACTGTGCGTAGGAGGAAGCACTTCCAATTAATAAAACTAGGAGAAAAAGAAGTAGCGAGTACCCTTTCTTTCCTAAAGTAAAATTTTGCATAGGCTAGGTGTTAAGTTTAACATTAAAATATTTAGTTAATAAATGGCCGAATAAGGCAACACAAATATTGTAATAATTTTCAACAACTGTAGTGTATTTAAGTATTAATTTAACATCCATAATTTTAAAAGTTAATGTTTTGTTAATCTGATACACAATGAGATAAGTGGTAAGAATAATGTATGCAATAAATTTCTTACATTTCAAACCATGAAAAATTATCTATTTTTAATACTTGTATTTTCTATTAGTAACATTTATTCTCAATCTGTTACAGACAAAGCTTCTATATATTTGAAAAATAATGATTTAAATCGTGCAAAGTTCTTACTTCAAAAGCATGTAAGTGATAATTCATCTGATTTAAATTCTATTGAACTGCTAGGAGATATTTATAGTTTTGAAAAAAACTGGGATAAATCTCTTGAGTATTATAATATACTTATTGAGAGCGATCCAAAAAATGCATCCTATAATCTAAAATATGGCGGAGCAATGGGGATGAAAGCTTTAAGTGTTTCCAGATTTCAGGCTGTAGTTTTAATTCCCGATATAAAAAAACATTTGGAACTCGCTGCACAGTTAGATAAATCACAGATAGAATCGCGCAGAGCATTGGTGGAACTGTATATAAAATTGCCAGGATTGTTGGGTGGAAGTGATGAAAAGGCATTGATGTATGCCAATCAATTAAAAGACTTAAGCCCTGTAAATGCCTATTTAGCTAAGGGATTCATTGTTAAAGAAAATGAAAACCTTCAGGATGCTATGTTATATTATAAAAATGCATTTATTAAGTATAGGTCTTCTGCAAATTCTTCAGAAACTAATTCGCTCAATTATGAGTTAGGAAAAGTTTCTGCGGAATTAAATTTGGAATCTGAATACGGACTTAAGTTATTAGATAAATATTCTGAAAAGTATAGCTATAAAGATATTTATTCTATGGAGTGGGTTTATCTACGAAAAGCACAAATCATGGCTAATCTCAAAAATAAATCTAAAGCTTTGTCCTTTATTGATAAGGCTCTAACGCTTAGAGGTGATTTTAAGGAGGCTTTAGATGAAAAGGAAAGAATAGAGGATCTTTAACAGTTCAGATTAATTATTAGGCTTCCTAAGAATACCTATATTTGCGGCAAAATTAAAAATATGAATCTTCATTTTATTGCAATAGGTGGAAGTGCAATGCACAACTTAGCCCTAGCATTACATCAAAAAGGATATCTAATTACCGGTAGTGATGATGCTATATTTGAACCTTCAAAATCAAAATTGGCAGCTGTTGATTTATTGCCTGAGGAATTAGGATGGTTTGCCAATAAAATAAATGATAACCTAGATGCTGTGATCCTGGGAATGCATGCTAAGGCAAACAATCCAGAGCTTTTAAAAGCTAAAGAACTAGACCTCAAAATTTATTCATATCCTGAATTTTTGTTTGAACAATCTAAGAATAAAACAAGAGTAGTAATTGGAGGATCTCATGGTAAAACCACAATAACCTCCATGATCTTACATGTGCTTCACTATAATGCTAAGGAGATAGATTTTATGGTTGGCGCTCAGTTAGAAGGTTTTTCTACTATGGTGCATTTAACTGAAGAAAATGATTTTATACTTTTGGAAGGAGATGAATATCTTTCTTCTCCAATAGATAGGAGACCTAAATTTCATTTATATAAACCGAATATTGCCTTGCTTAGCGGAATAGCTTGGGATCATATTAATGTTTTTCCAACTTATGAGAATTATTTAGAGCAGTTCAAGATCTTTGTTGATTCAATTACTAGTGGTGGTATTTTGGTCTATAATGAGGAAGATGCTGATCTCAAGGAGATTGCTGAAAACACTACAAATCAAATCCGAAAGCATGCTTATAAAACCCCCGAATATACTATCCAAGACGGAAAAACCATTTTAAATACACCAGAGGGAGATCTGCCAATTGAAGTTTTTGGAGCTCATAATTTAAATAATTTAGCAGGGGCAAAATGGATCTGCCAGCATATGGGAGTAGATGAGGATGACTTTTATGAAGCTATTGCCACTTTTAAAGGAGCATCCAAAAGATTAGAGAAGATCGTGGATAATGATGATTTATTGGTTTACAAAGATTTTGCGCATAGTCCATCTAAAGTTAATGCAACCACTAATGCAGTGAGAGCTCAGTACTCCAATAAAAAACTAGTGGCATGTTTAGAACTTCATACTTATAGTAGTTTAACTCCTGAATTTCTTAAACAATACAAATCTAGTCTAGATGCTGCAGAAGAAGCTGTAGTTTTTTATTCCCCAGAAGCATTGGAAATAAAAAAACTTCCGCCAATAGATTATGAACAAATTTTTGAAGCTTTTGGTAGATCAGATCTTAAAGTGTTTACCAATTCAGAAAGTTTTCAAGAGTATTTAAGAAATATGGATCACACAAATAAGGTTCTGCTACTAATGAGTAGTGGAAATTATGGCGGTGTAGATTTTGAAGAAATGAAAACTTGGAAGTAATCAACTTTATTATGCCTTGAAATTAAGATATATTTTTTAATTGGCTGATTTGTTTATATTTATATAAACAGATTTCATGGAAAAAGATAGAGTTTCCTTTACTATAAAAAATTGGGCATTGGATGATAGACCCAGAGAAAAGCTGCTTCAAAAAGGAAAATTAACACTATCAGATGCAGAGTTAATAGCTATTCTTATAGGCTCTGGAAGTAGGGATGAAAGTGCGGTAGAATTATCCAAAAAAATACTGTCTCTGCATCAAAATAATCTAAACACACTAGGGAAACTAAGTGTTGCTCAACTCATGCAGTTTAAAGGTATTGGTGAAGCTAAGGCCATTACCATTATAGCGGCAATGGAACTTGGTAGGCGTAGAAGATCTGAAGAGGCACTAGATCTCATAAAAATTTCTTCAAGTAATTCTGTTTTTGAGGTTTTACAACCAATTCTGGGTGAATTAAATCATGAAGAATTTTGGATCTTGTATTTGAACAATGCAAATAAGATCATCGAAAAATTTCAGATTAGTAAAGGTGGAATTACAGGAACATTGGTAGATGTGCGCATTACTCTTAGAAAAGCTATAGAATTAGGAGCTGTTTCTCTCATCTTAGCACATAATCATCCTTCAGGAAATTTAAACCCAAGTGAAGCCGATAAGCAATTAACTCAAAAACTTAAAATTGCAGCCGAAAGTCTGGATATTAAAATTCTTGACCATCTTATTGTTACTGAAAAATCATATTTTAGCTTTGCCGACGAAGGACTGATGTAATTCATAATAGAATGCTATTAATTTATACCCAAAAACTTACACCAAGGATCACCTATATATTTAAGCATATTTGTACTCGAATTTTAGGAGTGGAAATAAAATTTACTTCCAAGATTGAAGAATTTGTTGCTTTTGAAGGGATGAAGTTTTCTTACGGAAAGAAACGATTAGGGAATGAATTATTTTTTCAGAATGTAGAGCTTCTTTTGGAACAAGGCTTTAGTGATGTAGCGATAAAAGTCGAAAATTGGGAGGACTCTAAATGCTTCTTTCCAGTTTCAGAGAATAGTGATCTTCCTTTCGATATTTTTGCAGCATCTTTTTATCTGCTTTCCAGATATGAAGAATATCTTCCTCATGTAAAGGACGAGTTTGGGAGATTTCCTGCCGCAGAAAGTTTAGCTTCAAGAAAAGCCTTTTTAACTTCACCTGTAATAGATATTTGGATCTTGAAATTTAAAAACACTTTAATCTTCAGATTTCCAGAAATAAAATTTAAAAAGCAGAAGTTTAAAACAACATCAGTTATTACGGTTAGTCATGTTTTTAATTTTCAGAATAAGGGTTTCTTAAGAAGTTTAATAGGAGTCGTAAAAGATCTTTGGAATTTAAAATTTTCCAGAGTTTCAGATAGGATCAAAGTACAAATAAGGCTGAAGAAAGATCCCTACAATGTATTTGATGAGCTTATTGGGTTAGTGAAACAACATAAAATGAAACTTATATTCATGTTTCAGCTAAGTAACTTTAATGTACACGATAGAAATATTAATTATAATAGGTTAAATTATAGAGAGATTATAAAATATGTGGCAGATTATTCCAAAGTTGGACTTAGACTGGGCTATTTTGCTATTACAGATAGTGAAGCCTTGAAGGTTGAAAAAAAACGCTTCGAGAATATAATACATGGTCCGCTTCAGAATGTTATAAACAGCAAGTATAACTTGGTATTACCAGAAAATTATGGTTTCTTGAACGAATTGGAAATCCCAAATGATTATTCCATGGGTTACCCAGAAACTATTGGATTTAGAGCAGGAACAAGTTTGTCTTTCCTTTTTTATGATATTAATTTAGAGATCACCACTCCTTTGAAGATTCATCCCTATGTTTATCATTCACAAGTAGCCCATTTTAGAAGTTCTACTGAAATTCAAGACGCATTAAATAAAATAATAGGAACATTAAAAATTGTGAATGGAAGTATGCTTACGGTTTTTAAGAATCGAGATTTTTCTGAATATTCCAATTCCAATTTTCATTATTCCATTTTAAATCAAGTACATGAAATTCAATAATATACAACACGTGTTTTTTGATCTAGATCATACCTTGTGGGATTTCGATAGAAATTCTGCACTAACCTTTGGTCAGATCTTAAAAGAAGAAAAAATAGAATTAAGTCTAAAGGATTTTTTAGAAACCTACGTCCCCATTAATGTAGAATACTGGGCTAAATATAGAAACAATCTTGTCACTAAAGAAACATTAAGAGTAGGGAGATTAAAAGATAGTTTTGCCGCATTAGAAATGCAAGTTTCAGATTTAACAATAGATAATCTCTCAAATAAATATATTGAAGTGCTGCCGGGATTCAATCATTTATTAGAAGATACTATAGACGTTCTGGAATACTTACAGCCTAAGTATAAACTGCATATAATTACAAATGGATTCGAAGAAATTCAGCATAGCAAACTTAAGAATGCTAAGATCTCAAACTTCTTTAGTTCCGTTACAACATCGGAAGAGGCAGGAGTTAAAAAACCACATTTGGATATCTTTACAACAGCCTTAAAAAAATCGAATGCTACTCCAATTAATTCTATAATGATAGGAGATAGTTATGAAGCAGATATCGATGGTGCAATAAATGCGGGATTAAAAGCCATCTATTTTGACTATTATGATAGAAAGGAAAAAGTTGAAGTTCCTCAAATTCAAAAGTTAAAAGAGCTTAGAAGATATTTATAGCAATAAAGAATTAATATCTTCGTTTATATAACTCAACAATTCCCCACATGTCTTTTTTAAAACTGCATAAAAACCGGATTTTACTGGTGCTTTTGAGCATGGTGTTATTTTCTTGCGTTAAAGGGGTGGATCTAGACCAAACCGAAGAAATTGCTTTAACACCAGATCTACAGGTAAGTTTATTGATATTTGACGTTACTGCCGACGATTTTGCCGATGTAGATACAGGAGAGTTTCAAGCCATAATTCGAGATACAGTACGTCTAGAGTTTTTAGATGATAGTTATATCCAGGATGATCTAAGTTCGGTAGAATTCAGTTTTAAATACACCAATTCCTTTTCCCAACCATTTCGAAATAAAATATCTTTTTTATCGGAAGATAATGGCGTACAGCATGTTGTAAATTTTGACATACTGTCCGGTAATAAGGGAGAAGCCGTTGAGACTAATTGGATAGAACTTATAGACACTCCTAATATAAATGTTATAAAAAATTCAATAAAAATGGTTGTGGAGATAGAGGCGCTTCCCAACCAGGAACCCTTTACTGGAGAACTTAAATTTGAATCTAAAGGTCTGTTTTCATTTGAATTTTAAAACATGAGGTCTCTAATCTTCTTATTGATCCTTCTCTCGGGCTTCACGAAAAGCATGGGCCAAAACAAGCAATTGCTTTACAATGTAAACGGATTACCTCAATCTTTACTTAATAATCCAGGATCTACAGTTAATTTTGATGGGCACATTGGAATTCCTTTGTTCTCCAAATTTCATATTTCTGTTGGATCCTCCGGAGTTAATTTATTTGATATTTTCGACGATTCCAATTCAGATGTTAATAAAAGGGTAAGTAATGCTATTAGAAGATTAACCAGAAACGATTATTTTACACTTCACCAACAATTAGAGATCCTATCTGCAGGTTGGCGATTAAATAATGGACAATACCTATCCGCTGGGGTTTATCAGGAAATGGATATGTTTGCCTATTTCCCTAAAGACCCAGCCTTATTGGTGAATGAAGGTAATAATGCATATATCAATGTTCCATTCGATTTTTCCGATGTTTCATTTACCGGGGAAATACTAACCGTATACCATTTAGGCATTAATAAAAAGATAGATGAGAAGTTAACCATAGGAGTTCGTGGAAAATTATATTCAGGAATCTTTAATGTTGAAAGTACCCATAATACAGGTCTATTTACTACTCGTGATGATCCTAATACACCTAACTTTTACAGACATTTTGCTGAAAACATTAATATTCGAGTAAATACTTCAGGTTATGCATCTTTGAATAATTCTGGAAATACGGTACAACAATCTACCGCAGATCTTCTTAAAAGATCCTTTTTTGGAGGAAATGTTGGTGCGGGAATAGATATAGGAGGAACCTACAGTTTAAGAGATAACTTTAGAATCACAGCTTCAGTATTAGATATTGGATTTGTATATCAACAACATGATGTAGAGAATTACTTATATTATGGGAGTTATGCAACAGATGGAATAGAACCTTTATTTCCAGATGTAGACTCTAACAACAACACCATTCCATATTGGGATCTATTTGAGGACGAAGTAGATCGAAATTTAAAAGATGAAACAGTTCAAGAAAAATATACAACTTGGCGTCCAACCAAATTCAATGCAGCTATAGAATTTGGTTTTGAAGAAATGTATGAAGTTTGTAATTATAGGCGTACTTATAAAAGAAGAAATTCTAATCTAATTGGTTTGCATATTTTCGGGGTTAAAAGACCAAGAACTATGAATTTTGCTTTAACGGCTTATTACGATAGAAAATTTAGTAATAATTTTAGAGCAAAATTGGCTTATACGGTAGACGATTTTTCCTTTACAAATGTAGGTTTACTGGTTTCAAAAAAAATTAGTAAATTCAACATGTTCCTTGCGGCAGATAATTTATTGGGTTACTTTAATCTTGCGAAATCACAAAATGCTTCCTTGCAATTCGGACTTCAGTTTATATTTACAAAACAATGAAAAATTTTATTTTATTTATAGCTATAGTTTTTGGATCAATAACTTCGCTCTCAGCCCAAACCTTGAACTCTTATAAATATGTTGTAGTTCCTGCTAAGTATGACTTTTTAAATGAACCAAATCAATATCAGCTCAATGAACTTACAAAATTTTTATTTGAAAAATATAATTTTGAAGTGATCATGGAGGGATCCGAAATGCCCTTAGATTGGGCTACTCACAATTGCAATTCTCTTTTTGCAAATATTGAAAATGAAAGCAAATTTTTAAGTACCAAACTTAAGGTGGTATTGAAGGATTGTGGAAAAAAAATAATTTTTGAATCTGAAGTAGGTAGCAGTAGAGAGAAGGATTATAAAATCGCGTATCATGAGGCCTTGAGAGATGCATTCAAATCTATTGCTATATTGAATTATAATTATGACATGAATATAACTTCTAATAAGGGAAAACAAAAACCTGTATCTAAGCTAATAGTTAACAAAGAGCCTGTGGAAGCAGCTAGTAAGGCTAAAGATGTGGAAGAAGTTGTGGTAAGTGCTATTCCAATGGATGCTTCTAAACAAAATAAACCGACTAAAGAATCAGTTGAAGAAGTTGTTGTTTCTGCCATTCCACAAGAATTAGCGGAGAAAACTGAAGCCGATCCGAATAAGAAGGAAAATAAGAAAATATATACCTTGGGTAACTCCGAATTCTATTTGATGAAAGCCGATTTTGGTTTTCAATTAATTCAAAGTAAAATGGAGGAAGCTTTTGCTAATTTAATTAAAACAATTAGTGAAGAACACTTTATTTATTCTACTATTTCCACAAATGGAATTGCATTTTTTGATGCTTCTGGAAATTTAAATGTAGAGGTTTTGGCTGCTGATGGAAAATCTACTTCAATTAAAATCTACAAGCTTAAGAATTAGTAATTGTACTTATTCTTCCATCTAGTTTTTAGAAATTCCCGTTGAGCATTTTCACGCTGATTGTTCCCAGGTTTATAAAACATTGTATTTTTAATCTCTTCCGGTAAAAACTCAGCTTCTGCAAAATTGTTATTATAATTATGGGCGTATTGATAGTTATCTCCATAACCTAGATCTTTCATAAGCTTGGTAGGAGCATTTCTTAAAGATAATGGAACAGATAGGTTACCAGTGTTTTTAACCGCCTGTTGTGCTTCATTTATAGCCATATAAGAGGCATTGCTTTTTGGAGAGGTTGCTAAATAAATCGCACATTGACTTAATATAATTCTGGACTCGGGAAATCCAATAGTAGTTACTGCCTGAAATGTGTTATTTGCAATTACTAAAGCGGTTGGATTAGCATTACCAATATCTTCACTTGCAGCAATTAACATTCGTCTTGCAATGAATTTTACATCCTCGCCACCTTCAATCATTCTGGCTAACCAATAAACTGCTGCATTTGGATCGCTCCCTCTAATAGATTTTATAAACGCGGAAACTATGTCGTAATGTTGTTCTCCAGTTTTGTCATATAGTACGGTATTTTGCTGAACCTTTTCTAAAACTAATTCATTAGTGATTTCTATCGGACCTTCAACTGAATTTACCAAAAGCTCAAAAATATTCAATAATTTTCTGGCATCACCACCGCTCAATCTAAGTAATGCTTCGGTTTCAATTAGTTTGATGTCTTTCTTTTGGATCTCTGTATCCTCCTTGATTGCACGATATAACAGCGCAATTAATTCTTCTTTATCAAAAGGCTTCAGTACATATATTTGGCAACGAGAAAGCAATGCAGAGATCACTTCAAAACTTGGATTCTCTGTTGTAGCCCCGATTAAGGTTACCCAACCTTTTTCTACAGCAGCAAGTAGTGAATCCTGTTGTGATTTACTGAATCTATGAATTTCATCTATGAATAGGATTGGATTCTTGGTTGTAAACAAACCATCTCCTTTTTTAGTTCGATCTATTACCTCTCTAATATCTTTAACTCCACTGTTAATAGCACTTAAGGTATAGAATGGCCTATTACTTTCTGTGGCAATAATGTTTGCAAGGGTTGTTTTACCAACACCCGGAGGTCCCCATAAAATTAATGAGGGAATCATTCCTTGCTTAAGTTGCTGTGTTAAGGCACCCTTTTCACCAATCAAGTGTTGCTGACTTAAATAATCGGTTAACTTCTTTGGTCTTAGTCTTTCTGCAAGAGGTTCATTCATAAAAACAAAGGTAGTAATTCAACAGGCATTGGAAATTGGGTATAACAATAATTTATAACTTAGGGATGCTTGCCAAATTGTCAAAATATTTAAATGAGCATAGCTTTTGCTAATGATGTTCCATGGTGTTTATTTTAATATCTTGTGAAACTGAATTTTATTAACTGACTTGAATCGCTTTTGAGCACGAAACAATCTTTTGTTTTTTCTAGTGGGGTAATTGGCTATCCCTTGCTTTTCATTTTAATGATCTGGTTAGTGTTTTGGTTTGAGATCCGTTTTGGATTCGATTTTAATTATTTAGGTATTCAACCAAGATCTTTACATGGATTGCGTGGAATATTATTTTCTCCATTTATACATTCAGATATTAAGCATTTATTTCATAATACCATTCCGCTATTAGTGTTATCCATGGCGCTGTTCTATTTTTACAGGCCCATAACTTGGAAAGTGCTATTTCTAGGTTTGATTTTTACTGGTTTATTGACCTGGATTATCGGGAGACCTGCGAATCATATTGGTGCGAGTGGAGTTATTTATTTGTTGGCTTCTTTCTTATTTTTCAAAGGTATTTTTTCAAGGTTCTATAGGCTTATGGCACTTTCATTTATTGTAGTTTTCCTTTATGGCGGCTTACTTTGGTTTATAGTTCCAGTAGACCCTAAGATCTCTTGGGAAGGACATTTGTCAGGATTGGTCGTAGGTTTATTATTTGCTTTAATCTATAAACAAAAAATAGAAAGACAGCCAAAATTTGAGTGGGAAAAGGAAACCTACAATTCTGAGGAAGATGTTTTCATGCAACATTTTGATGAGTATGGAAACTTTGTAGAACGTAAAGAGGAGGATCTATTAACTGAAGACCCTGATTATAATTACATTTTTAAGGAAAATAAAGAAGATGAATCTGATTAAGATCGTTGTCTTACAATTTCGTAAAGGAATGCTCCACAAGCTACGGAAACATTTAAAGAGCCAATGGTTCCAAACATTGGTAGTTTCGCTTTATCATTTACTATTTTAAGAACAGAAGGATTAATCCCTCTTCCTTCACTACCCATTACTAATGCTGTAGGCTGGTTTAAATCAGTGTCGTAGATACTTATTTCACTTTTTTCTGTGGCCGCCACAACATTTACTCCAGAACCTTGCAGATAGTAAATGGCATCTTTTATATGATTCACTTTACAAATTGGAATATTAAAAACTGCACCGGCAGATGTTTTCACGGTATCTGCATTTACAGGAGCGCCACCTTTATTTTGAACAATAATTGCGTGAACACCACAACACTCGGCAGTTCTAATAATTGCTCCAAAATTTCGAGCATCGGTTATTTGGTCTAGCAATAAAAAGAGGGGAATGGTCTCCGAATTATCCAAAACATTTTGAACTGTTTCCTCCATATCCGGAAACTCTATTGGAGAGATCTTGGCTACTACACCTTGATGATTTCCTTGGGTAAGTTTTTGAAGTTTTTCTACAGGAACATAAGAGATATTAAATCCTTTTTTATTTAAAAGCGATAATAATTCCTGAAACAAAGGATTGAAAAGCCCTTTTTGAATATATATTTTATCTATGTTCTTTTCGCTCTGTATAGCTTCAATAACTGTTCTAATCCCAAAAATTGTAGTAGTATCTTCCATAAGGGCAAAGATAGAATAATTAAAAAATAAGCAATAAAAAAACCCACCTCGTTAGAGGCGGGTTTTAAATAAAATAATATAAATGTTATTGATGAACAGGAGTTGGATCCTGAACTCCTGGAAGTGGGTTTGGTACATTTGAGTTACCACTAACCTCTACTTGAGGATAAACAAAACGTTCAGCATTTCCTGCAAACCCTGGTTTTAATTGAATTTCAGCAATATTATTGGTTCTATTAAAATCTGTGAAAGATTCAAAATGTCCATTAAAGTAAACATAACGTTCTTCATAGATCTCTCTAAAAAATGCTGCTAAAGGATCTTTACCATCAGCGTTTTCAATTCCACCTGAAGCAAAATCTGCAGAATCATAATCATCATAATTAAAAGTAGCACCAAATCCAGCATAACCGTCATTGTCAACTCCAATAGAATAACCCTCATCTAATTCAGCGCGGTAGTTATTGTAAGCTGTAATTCCAGCTTCTAATCCATTAAGTCTAGCTTCTGCTTCAGCAATAATCAATAAGTTTTCACCATATGTAACTAAAGGCATATCGGTTTCAGTTCCAAATTTACCATCTGGCTCTCCCCAATCGTAAACTGAGAAGAAGTTCAATTCGTAGCCATTATTATAAATTTCATACATATCTAAATAGTTGAAATTAAATCTGGAAGTCTCATCTGTTTTTGCATTTCCTCTATATAAATCTGTTGTAGGATCTAATAATTGAGGAGCATAAGCATCTTCAGCAGACATATATCCTGGTCTATCATAAACTAAAAAGCTGTAGTACGGATTGAAATCTGCACCATAGGTAGTTCCATAATAAGCCTTATAATCACCATCGGCAGAAGAAATACCCATTTGAGCACTTTCTAAAGCTTTTTGATAATTTTTAACATGAAGATAATATCTAGCTTTTAAGGTATATGCAGCAGCAATCCATTTTGATTCGTCTCCGCCGAACACTAAATCATTTTCTATACCACCAGAAGCGTCAGTTAAGTTCAAAATTGCATCACTAAGTAAAGTTTGAACTCCAGCATAAACATCTTGTTGAGCTTCATACATAGGATTTGGAAATTCCTCAAACTTATTTACTTGAGAGAAAGGAATATCTCCAAATAAGGAAGTTAAAGTTCCAAAAGCATTTGCTTCTATTACCTGAGCCATTCCTAGGGTTGAAGTATTTCCTAAAGCTTCAGCCTTAGCTTTCAATACTTGGGCTTGACTAATGGTTCCAACCATAGCTTCGTTCCAAATACCATCAAATATGGTAGATTGTGCAGTATTCCAGTCATTCAAAGCAATATACTGTCGATCTGCTCCAGTACCTTGGTTAAGCCATAACATGGCGGTTCTATTGGATTCCCCAGTTTGCCAGAACTGATTTGATAATTGCACTCCTTGAACAAGATTTGCAATTCCAGCATCTGTTGGCTGATTTGGGTCATCATTTATTTCATCTACGTAACTAGTACATGATGACAGTGATATTACAGCGGCCAGAGCCGGTATCAAAAATTTATTTTTCATCATTTGTTTTTTAGAAATTAATTGTAATCGAACCTAAGTAAGATTTTGTATTCGGGTGGTTAAAATACTGAAGTCCACGCCCGTTAGATGCACCAGTTAAGTTAGATTCTGGATCTTGACCAAAATCATCTTTAGACCAGTACCATAAATTTCTTCCTGTTACAGAAAATTCTGCATTTGTAAAACCAATTGCATCTTTTAAGCCTTGATTTTTAAAGTTATAAGATAGGGTTAATTGTCTCCATTTTACCCAAGAACCATCTTTTATAAATTGTTCTCCAACTGGTCCAAATCCACCACCAATACCTGAGTAGTAAGATTGATCTAACAATCTAGGTCCAGCTCCAAAATCTTTAATATTACCACGAATAGTAACTGTACCATCTGCGTTCACATTAGCTTGTGGCCTAGATGCCAAAGTTGATCCATTAACATTAATTATACTAGCTGCCTCAGCTGCAGTTACAGTAACTTCATTAGCTGTTTCTGGTGTTCTACCAAAGTTGTTTAAAGCTCCATTAGTTCCATCCCATACATCTCCACCAATTGAAGCATCAAATAAGGTGCTTAAAGTAATGTTTTTGTAGGTAAAAGAAGTTCCTAAACCACCTCTCCAGTCTGGATTTGGATCTCCAATAACTCCTTCAGTTAAAGCAACAGTAGGGAATCCATTAGAGTCTAATACTAATGAGCCATCGTCGTTTCTGTCATAACGTCCACCCCAAAGTACTCCTACCGGTTCTCCTTCCACTGCTCTGGAAGAAACTCCTGTAAAGCCTGCCAAGAATAAAGATTCAGTTCCTTCTAATGAAGTAACCTCATTTTCATTGGTTGAGTAATTTCCATAAATATTCCATGAGAAATTTTCAGATTTTATTACATCTAAACTAAAATCAACTTCAAATCCTCTATTCTCAAGAGAAGCAGCATTACTATAACGTCCTGAGAATCCTGTTGATCCAGGAAGAGCAACTGTAAATAGTGCGCCTTCAGTTTCATTGAAATAGTAGGTTCCTCCAATGGTGAATCTGTTGTTGAAAAAACCTAAGTCCAATCCAGCTTCATATTCAGTTTTCTTTTCTGGTTCTAAGTTTGCATTTCCTTGCACACTACTTCTTACAAAAGATCCATCGTAAGCTCCTGCATCATATGATGGGCCATAACCTTCACCACCTGCTGCGTTCACAAAGTAAGTTTGTGTTGCATAAGGAGCTGGCTCAATACCTACGCGTCCATAAGTAAGTCTAATTTTGCCGTTAGATAAAGTTTCTCTGTCATCTAGCAGTTCACTAAACACAAAGCCTAATTCTGCAGAAGGGTAGAAAAATGTTTTAGCATCTCCATAAGTTGAAGCTGTTTCTGCTCTTCCAGTTAAGTTTAAGAAAAGCATGTTATCTAAGCTTAAGTTTGCTTGTGCATAACCAGCTGTAATTCTAACTTCACTTTCACCAATAAAAGTACTTCTGTTTGCAATTACCGCATTATCATAAAACACTTTATCAGTGTCTAAAATAAAATTGGTATATCCACCACCACGAGATTCACTTAATCTTCTGTTGAAGTTCATACCCATTAAATAACCAAAATCTAAACGATCTGTAAGATCAAATCCACCCTGAGCGATAAAGTCGATGTTAGTTTGAGTACTAGTGATTAAAGCTTCAGATAGACTTCCGCTTCCGTTTGCTTCGGCAGAATTTACTGGGAAAATGCTTTTTCTTTCATCTGTATAGTGATCCATTCCGGCACGAGCAATTAAAGTAACCCAATCTGCAGCCTTATAATTAAACTGACCACCTAAAATATAACGTTCAACAGTATTCGGGTTTTTCTGAATATTTGTTGTCCATAAAGGGTTGTTATAGATAGGAGATTGTCTGTCTGTGGTTCCTAATCCTCTTCTGTAAGCTCTTTGACTATTGGTTGTGCTAATTACACCACCAGCATATCTAGTTCCAATATAATCTCTAATATCAAAATCTGCTGGAGTTCTATACAATCCAAGTAATAACCCTGAAGTATTTGAACCTTGTTGGATTCGATTAGAATTTATTTGTGAAAAAGTTGAAGTTCCAGTGAATTTGAATTTTTCACTCAATTTTAGTTCTCCATTTAATCTTAGAGAAACTCTATTGTAATCATTATTATCGATAATACCATCCTGTTTTAAATCACTTACACTCATAAAGTAATTCCCAGTATCTGTTGCGCCACTAAGACTTATATTATTTTCAAGGAATAAACCTTCATTAATTACAGCATTATAATTACTATCGTTAAAATTTTCTGTACTGTTTTTTGTAATAATAGGGTAGTAGGTAGTTCCATCCCTTGCTACAAAATAATTAGGTGAATTTGAATCTACTTCGTCTGGCCCTCCAGCTCTTAAGCTAATTTTATCACCCCAAGAACCTGAAGTGGTTCCACCTCTATAGGATCCATTAGTTCCTTGTCCAAAAATATCCTGAGTATCTAATACATCATTAGTTTCATCAAAACTTATTGTGGAAGAAAAAGAAACCTTAAGATCACCTTTACCTAATCCTTTACCTTTTTTAGTGGTGATAACTACAACTCCGTTACCAGCTCTTGCTCCCCATAATGCAGCAGCAGAAGCTCCTTTTAGGATCTGAACGTTTGCAATATCATTTGGATTAAGGTCATTTAATCTGGATTGTTGGGTTACCCCACCAACACCATTTCCAACTTCATCATTACTAATTGGAATACCATCTACAACTATAAGTGGCTGAAGACTTCTTGTAATAGTACTTTGTCCACGAATTTGGATAAATGCACTTGAACCAGCATCTCCTGACGAGCTTATAATTTGAACTCCAGAAGCTTTACCAGCTAGACCTTTTGTAATACTTGTTTCACCCGAAGATTGTATTGCTTCAGCTTCAACTTTTGACACCGAGGATGCTTGAGTTGATTTATCAACCTCAATACCTAAGGCATTTATAACTACGGTATCTAGCATTTCTCCTGCAGACATAGTTACATTAATTGTATTTGAAGTTCCAACGGTAACCTCTTGTTTTTCAAATCCAACAAAAGAAAATGTTAAAACTTGACCTTGTTGTGCGTTGATGGAATAATTTCCATCGAAATCTGATTGGGTTCCAGTATTGGTTCCCTTAATTAAAATGTTGACTCCGGGAACTGGAAGTCCCTCATCGTCTGTAACGGTTCCTTTAACCGTTTGTTCTTGTGCAAAAGTAATTTGCACAATTAACGCTAGCAAAAGCGTCAAAAAACGCGTAAAATTTGATTTCATATTCTAGTTTATTTGAATTAGCCGAGCCAAAAATGGTAAGAAAATGTTAATAAAGCAAGTGTTTATTTAGTTAATTTTTGATATATATGACAAATTTTATTTAAAGGTGATATATCTGTAGTTAAATGAGTGTTTATTAAGCAGATATTCAATCATATATTTAAGGAAATGTATAATCTGTAAATGGATATGAAGTATTAAAATATGAAAAAAAGCACTTTTTCATTAATTATTTATGGTGATACATCAATAAAGCAATTAACTATTAATGTTTATTGGATAGGACCTATTTTTATATAAAAAAACCCACCTCGCTAGAGGTGGGTTTTTAAAAACATTAGTGTTTTGTTTAATTAGTCAACATCCCAGAAAAGTGGGGTTTGTTGCTCATCTCCTCCTATAGCAGAAGAAGCAGCAGTATAATTAACTTCATTTAAGTTCTGCTCGTTCACAGGATACGTGTATCTTAAAGGTACAGGTAATTCTGAATCTGCAGCAATATTCAATTCTGGAGCATCAAACTTTCTCCATACAGACCATCCTTGGAATGGATTGTCGAACATAGCGATCCAAAATTGGAATCCTAATTGGTATTCAGTTCCATCATAAGCAACTGCTGATTGAGCTAAATAAGTTGCAGTTTCAGCTGCACTAACTCCAGCATACTCCATAGATGCAGTAATAGCCGCTTTGTAATGATCCTCAGCAGATCCAGTTACAGCGTATCCACCTTTTTGAGCAGCCTCAGTTAAATAGAATTCAACTTCAGCATAATCCAAAAGGATACCAGGTAAGGTTGGATCCAAAAAGGCTTGTCCTATGTGAGTGTAAGTTGGAAAAGAGTTGTTGTCTCCATATACTCCACCAATATACTCGCCATCTAAGTTATCATCGAAGTAATAAGCTCTTCTTGGATCATTTAGCTCATTCAAGTAATCTACAGTTGTATCTGCTATTACATAATCAGATCTTCCACTCTGTACTAAGTCAACCCATAGCGGGTTTGTATTTGGAGGAGAAGATTGGTATCTTAAAAGTGCATTATCATCATTAGAGGTGAATACTCCACCTGCAATTGCAGCATTAGCTGTAGACACAGAAAGACTTGGATTAACATCAGAAATTCTCATTGCCAATCTTAATTGTACAGAATTAGCGAATTTTACCCATTTAGACATATCTCCACCATAGATTACATCTGCAGTTGTAAATCCTTGTCCTGCTTGAAGATCCCCGGAAACAGCTCCTATTCTTGAAATAAGGTTTGCATAAATACTTGCAGCATCATCATAAGCTGGAAGTGTGAAATTTGCAGCATCCAAAGCTTCAGTATATGGAATATCTCCAAAAGTATCTACAAGTACTTGCCATGTATAAACCTCTAAAACTTCAATTTGTGCTATTCTAGCAGCTTTTTCTGTTTCAGATAAACCGTCATTATCCATTGTGTTTGTCTTTGCATTTTGCAAATCGAAAATCACATCTGCATAAAGTTCTGCCCAATGGTTTTGAGGAATATTACGATTATTTAGATCATAATTTGGCTCATCTAAATACGTAGTCGTAGTTAGGTATTGTGCTAAAAATCTAAATACGTTACGGTTTACATTCGGAGAGGCCATTTGATCGGCCAAACTCACGGTTGCAGAAGTGAATAAGAATGCCTCAGATACTGCTGTAGGATTCTTAGGGTCCTTGTTGAGATTCTCATAAGTCTCATCTTTCTGGCATGACCATAAAGTTGCAACTGCAAGAATAGTTAATAAATATTTTTTCATTATCGTTTTTTATTAAAAGTTAAATTTCAAACTAGCTCCTATTTCTCTGAAGTTTGGATATGCACCAGATTGGTATCCTTGGATGTTTCCAGAACTAAGTCCTGCTTCAGGATCTGAGTAAGGAATGTTCTTATGTATGATCCAAAGGTTTCTTCCAATTAAAGATAGAGACATTCTGTTGATAAAAGTTCTATCTAAAAGTTCTGCTCCAAAGTCATAAGTTAAACTTGCTTCTCTTAATTTTACGTAAGAGGCATCGTAAATGTGACCTTTGTTAGCATTTCTTGCATAACCAAATGGATTTCCAAAATAATCTGTTCTTGCACGTACAGTATTTACTTCTCCATCTGCAGTTACTCCTTCAAGAATCACACCACCACCATTTGCGATAGTATTTCTTATTGGATTACCTAATTCATTTGTTCCAACACTACGGTCATATAGACCTGTTGCAAAACCATACCAAGTATCAAGAGAGAAGATATCTCCACCTTTTTGTACATCTATTAAGAAGTCTAAAGATAGATTTTTGTAAGCGATAGTATTTTGAACACCACCAGTCCAGTCTGCTTGAACATTACCAATAATATTATTACTAGTACTTGTTTTTGTATAATATCCGTTAGCATTAATTACTATATTACCATTGTCATCGTAAATATAATCTGTACCTCTAATAGCACCATAAGGTTCTCCTGGAGCAGCATTAATAGATACTCCACCTTGTAAAGATGCTAATTCTAAGTTATCAATACCATCAGTTAATTCAATAACTTTGTTCTCATTTTTCGCCCAGTTTACGTTGATATTCCAGTTGAAGTCTTCAGATTTAATTGGCTGTAATCTTAAAGAAACTTCTATACCTTTATTTTCAATAGTACCTGCATTCAATAATACACTTTGGAAACCTGTAGCATTAGATACTGGTACCGGTGTAATTTGATCGTAAGTTCTAGTTCTATAATAAGAAACATCTAAACTAATTCTTCTGTCTAACATAGCAGTTTCTATACCAATTTCGTAAGACTTCGCAGTTTCAGGCTTAAGGTTGTTGTTTGCTAAGAAAGTTTTATTACTAGCAATTCCATTCCCATCAAAAGGAGCAGAGATTGTGTACGTATTAAACACTCTATAAGGAGTGGTATCACTACCTACCTCAGCGTAGTTTGCTCTAAATTTAGCGAAACTTAACCATTGTGCTTCAAATAAATTTGAAAGAATCACACTTGTTGAAATAGAAGGATAATAGAATGTGTTATTATCTATTGGAAGTGTAGAAGATCTATCTCTTCTAATAGTACCTTCAATATAATAAGTTCCCAAGTATCCTAATCCAGCACGTGCATAAATACCATCTAACATTCTAGTAGATTCGTATTCTATTGGTGGATTTAACGGATCTGCACTATTACTTAATGCATAGAAACCTGGTGCATTTAGTCCTCCGTTTGTAGATGCAAAAATTGACTCGTTGTAGTTTCTTCTTAAGTTGAAACCAAGGTTACCATCAAAGTTTAAATCATCTGTAAAATTCTTATTTACGTTAAAGATCAAATCATAATTAAACTCAGCCTCACGGTTATTTGTTCTTGAATAATTTGATACATCTACACTTCCTACATTGATTCTTTCTTCTCTAATCTCATCGAAAGTATCAAAAGATAATCTACCTAAAACACTAAATACATCATTAAACTCATAATTTAAGTTCAAGTTTCCGAAATATCTATTTCTGTTATCTGTCTGGAAGTTCTCGTAACGAGTCCAATAAGGATTGTCAAAATAAATTGGGGTTAAATTATCTGGTCCATTTGGATTCCAAGTAATGTTTTGTCCAGTTGCAAAATACGCATCACGTTGCTCATATAAATTTGTATTACGTTGCCACCATTGTCTAAATGATTGCATAGGGTTTTGAGCATCGTATCCAGTACCATATCTACCTTTACCATCTGTTCTAGTGTAAGTAACATTGGCTCCTGCAGAAAATTTATCTGTGAAGTCATGAGTTGCACTAAAGATTACATTGTTTCTTTTAATAAGAGAATTTGGTAAAGCTCCTTCTGCATTTAAGTTGGTAAATCCAAGTCTAAAAGAACTTGTATCAGTTCCGCCATCTAAAGATACAGAGTTAATTGATGTAACACCCATATTCCAAAAATCATTTGGGGTATGTTCACCAGCTAACCAAGGAGTTGCTTGTTGGTAAGTATCTAAATCTGGATAGATAGAATTCCATTGATAAATTAACCTATTAGGATCGAAAGCTGCACCAAAAGAAGCGTCTTCTGTAAATGGTGTAGTTTCATCTAAGTTACCATCTCCATCTATATCATATAAAAGGAAATATCCATCTTCAGACTCGTAATATGCACCGTAACCAGCACCATATTGATCTTGGTATTTAGGTAGTGTCTCTTTGTCAACATGACTGGTAGTTACAGAAGAGCTAATTGCTACTCCTATTCCTTTCCCTTTTTTACCTTTTTTAGTTTCAATAATAATAACCCCATTGGCAGCTCTAGATCCGTATAAAGCAGTTGCCGCAGCACCTTTTAATACGTTGATAGTAGCAATATCTTCTGGGTTAATATCTTGTGCAGCATTACCGTAATCGTAACCTCCACGACCTCTGGACTGTCCACCTGCATTTGTGTTTGAGTTACTAATAGGAGTACCATCAATTACAAATAGTGCTTGGTTACTTCCTGTAAGAGAAGAATTTCCACGAATAATAACATCTGTAGATCCTCCAAGGGTTCCAGAAGTTTTTACTTTAAGACCAGCAACTTTCCCTGAAAGTGAGTTAATAAAGTTTGTTGCAGGTACATCAGAAACTTCAGATCCATCTACTTCTTGAGTAGCGTACCCTAAAGATTTTTTCTCTCTTTTAATACCTAATGCAGTTACCACAACTTCATCTAATTGTGCTGCATCTGCCTTCATTTCAACATTTATTGATCTGCTTGTTCCTACTGTTTTTTCAGTTTTTACAAGACCAATAAAAGAAAATACCAATACATCCCCTTGAGAGGCTTCCACTGAGTAATTTCCATCGAAATCTGTTTGAACACCGGTTGAAGTGCCCTTAATTACTATGTTCACCCCTGGTAGAGGTAAACCATCTTCGTCTGTAACAGTACCTGTTACAGGCTGTTGTTGTGCAAATGATATCTGCACAACGAACGCTAGCAATAGCGTTAAAATACTACTAAATTTTGCTTTCATTGTTTAATTAATTTGAATTAGCCGACGCCAAAAGTGGTAAGAAAACGTTAATTATCCAAAATTAAACTCACAAAATTGATTTTTATAATTTTTGAAATCTTATTTTAAAAATCCTGATAATTGTTCTACAGTGGATTAAGGTAAAAGATTTAATCTTAAAAAAGATTTTTTCTTCATTTAGTTATTATTGTGATCTTAATCGTTTAACCGAGTCTTAAATATTTGATAATAGCTTCGATTAAGTACTTATTTAAATATTTCGAGCTACTTAATTAGATAACTCTCCATTAATTCTTGTAAGAATTTGTATATGTCTCATGATAAAGATTTTTGAGATTGTGTTATTGCACTTGAAAACAGAATTATTATAACTCTATAGGCTAACAAATAAGAAATGCAACCTATTATCAAGATTCTCTTGAAAATTAATGAATTATGATTTGAATAACTGGTTTTTATTCATACCTTTGCAGACCCTAAAAAATAGGGAAGGTAATTTTATAACAATAATTAGTGTAAAGAAATTATGCCAACAATTTCACAATTAGTACGAAAAGGAAGAGCCAAAATAACCAAGAAGAGTAAATCGGCTGCTTTAGATTCGTGCCCTCAAAGACGAGGTGTGTGTACGCGTGTTTACACAACTACTCCTAAGAAACCTAACTCTGCAATGCGTAAAGTTGCAAGGGTAAGGTTAACTAATGGAAAAGAAGTGAACGCTTACATCCCTGGAGAAGGACACAATCTACAAGAGCACTCGATAGTATTGGTTAGAGGTGGAAGGGTAAAAGATTTACCGGGAGTTAGATATCACATTGTTCGTGGTGCCTTAGATACCGCAGGTGTTGAAGGTAGAACGCAAAGAAGATCTAAGTACGGTGCAAAACGCCCTAAGAAGTAATTAAAAACTTTTAATGTAAAGACATGAGAAAAAGACAGGCAAAGAAGAGGCCTATTTTACCAGATCCAAAATTTAATGATCAGTTAGTGACACGTTTCGTTAACATGATGATGTGGGATGGTAAAAAATCAGTCTCTTTTAAAGTATTCTATGATGCAATAGCAATTGTAGATGAGAAAAAACAAGACGACGAGAAAACGGGTCTTGAAATTTGGAAAGATGCTCTTTCTAATGTAATGCCACACGTTGAGGTAAGAAGTAGACGTGTTGGAGGTGCAACTTTTCAGATCCCTATGCAAATTAGACCAGATCGTAAAGTTTCAACTGCAATGAAATGGTTAATATCTTACTCTAGAAAGCGTAATGAGAAATCTATGGCGCAAAGATTAGCTGCAGAAGTAATTGCTGCTGCTAAAGAAGAAGGGGCTGCTGTTAAGAAAAGAGTAGATACTCATAAGATGGCTGAAGCTAATAAAGCATTCTCTCACTTTAGATTCTAAAAAAATGGCACAAAGAGATTTAAAATTCACAAGAAATATAGGTATTGCGGCGCATATTGATGCTGGTAAAACCACTTGTACAGAACGTATATTGTATTATACTGGAATAAGTCACAAGATTGGTGAAGTTCACGATGGTGCAGCTACTATGGACTGGATGGAGCAGGAGCAGGAAAGAGGTATTACAATTACTTCGGCTGCAACTCATTGTAAGTGGACTTATAGAGATCAAGAATTTACCGTTAATATTATTGATACCCCTGGTCACGTAGATTTTACTGTAGAAGTAGAACGTTCTTTACGTGTGTTGGATGGTATGGTTGCTTTATTCAGTGCGGTTGATGGCGTAGAGCCTCAATCTGAAACTGTATGGAGACAAGCAGATAAATATAAAGTTCCTCGTATTGGTTTTGTAAACAAAATGGACCGTCAGGGATCCGACTTCTTTAATGTTTGCAGCCAAGTGAGATCCATGTTGGGTGGAAATCCAGTTCCTTTACAAATTCCAATTGGTGATGAGGAGAATTTTAAGGGAGTTGTAGATTTAATTTCCAAAACAGCTATTGTTTGGAATGAAGATGATATGGGGATGACCTATGAGGTTATTGATATTCCTGAAGAATTGAAAGCTGATGTTGATAAATACAGAACTTTATTGGTAGAAGCTGTTGCAGATTATGATGAGGCTCTTATGGAGAAATTCTTTGAGGACGAAGCTTCTATTACTGAAGACGAAATTATTGCTGCGCTTAGGGCTGCAACTATAGATATGTCTATCATTCCTATGATGTGTGGTTCTGCTTTTAAAAATAAAGGTGTTCAAGCAATGCTTGATGCTGTTATGAGATATTTACCTGCTCCATCTGATGTTGAAGCTATTATAGGTATTAATCCAGATACGGAAGAAGAAGATTCTCGTAAACCACACGTGGATTCACCTTTCTCCGCTTTAGCTTTTAAAATTGCTACCGATCCTTTTGTTGGACGTTTAGCTTTCTTTAGAGTATATTCTGGTGCTTTGGATGCTGGTTCTTACGTGTTGAATAACCGTTCTGGTAAGAAAGAACGTATTTCTCGTATTTACCAGATGCATGCTAACAAGCAAGAGCCTATCGATAGAATTGAAGCTGGAGATATTGGAGCGGCAGTTGGTTTTAAAGATATTAAGACTGGAGATACTTTAACAGACGAAAAACACCCTATTACATTAGAATCTATGTCTTTCCCTGCGCCGGTAATTGGTATTGCAGTGGAGCCTAAGACCAAGGCTGATGTTGATAAGATGGGTATGGCCTTAGCAAAATTAGCTGAAGAAGATCCAACTTTCCAGGTTAAAACAGACGAAGTTTCAGGTCAAACAATTATCTCAGGAATGGGAGAATTGCACTTGGAGATTCTGGTAGATCGTTTAAAAAGAGAATTTAAAGTAGAGGTTAACGAAGGTCAACCTCAAGTTGAGTATAAAGAGACTATTACCAGAAGTGCAGACCATAGAGAGATTTACAAAAAACAATCTGGAGGTCGTGGTAAGTTTGGTGATATTGTATTTGAGATGTCTCCTGCAGATGAGGACTTTAAAGGTCCAGGTTTACAATTTGTTGACTCGGTAAAAGGTGGTCGTATTCCTAAAGAATTTATTCCTTCAGTAGAAAAAGGATTTAGAGAAGCCATGAAAGCTGGTCCATTGGCTGGTTTTAAAATGGATACATTAAAAGTAGAATTGAAAGATGGATCTTTCCACCCTGTGGATTCCGATCAACTTTCTTTTGAATTAGCTGCTAGAATGGGTTATAAAGTTGCTGCTAAAAAAGCGGGTGCTATAATTCTTGAGCCAATTATGAAAGTAGAAGTTGTAACTCCGGAAGAAAACATGGGAGATATCGTAGGTGATCTTAACAGAAGAAGAGGTCAAGTAAACGATATGTCAGATAGATCTGGTGCAAAAGTTATTAAAGCTGAAGTGCCTCTTTCTGAAATGTTTGGCTACGTTACAACATTAAGAACATTATCTTCTGGTAGAGCAACCTCTACTATGGAATTTGCTCATTATGCTGAAACTCCTTCAAATATTTCTGAGTCGGTTATAAAAGCAGCTAAAGGTACAAACGATTAATAATAGGGATATGAGTCAAAAAATCAGAATAAAACTTAAATCTTACGATCATAACTTGGTGGACAAGTCTGCAGAGAAGATCGTAAAGACCGTAAAAACTACGGGTGCTGTAGTAACGGGACCAATCCCTTTACCAACACATAAAAAAATCTTTACGGTATTGCGTTCTCCACACGTTAATAAAAAAGCGCGTGAGCAGTTTCAATTAAGCTCGTACAAAAGATTGTTGGACATTTATAGTTCTTCATCTAAAACTATCGATGCTTTAATGAAATTAGAATTACCAAGCGGAGTAGAAGTAGAGATCAAAGTATAATTTAATTCTGAATTCATAATTCTGAATTCAAAATTAATTACATGTCCCAAGCAGTTGTCGAGGGAAAAACGGAAAAATACATTCAGGATTGGAAGTATTTTCAATCCTGAATATTTTTAAAATAAATCAATTTAATTTAATCAATAATTAATTATGTCTGGGTTAATAGGAAAAAAAATAGGCATGACTAGCATTTATGACGAGAACGGGAAGAATATTCCTTGTACCGTTATTCAAGCAGGTCCTTGCGTAATTACCCAAGTCAGAACCAACGAGATTGATGGGTATGAAGCTCTTCAATTAGGTTTCGATGACAAAAAGACCGCTAACAAAGCTGCCACTGGGCATGCTAAAAAAGCCGGTGCTGCAGCAATGCGCAAAGTCGTTGAATTTAAAGGTTTTGATGGGGATCACAAATTAGGTGATAGTATCACTGTAGAACATTTTACTGAAGGTGAATTCGTGGATATTTCAGGAATAAGCAAAGGTAAAGGTTTTCAAGGTGTTGTAAAGAGACACGGATTTGCCGGAGTAGGTCAAGCTACTCACGGTCAACATAACCGTTTAAGAGCCCCAGGATCAATTGGTGCTGCGTCTTATCCTGCGAGAGTTTTCAAAGGAATGCGTATGGCTGGTCGTATGGGTGGTGATAAAGTGAAATTAGAAAACTTAAGAGTTTTAAAGGTAGTAGCAGATAAAAATCTACTTGTTGTAAAAGGATGTATTCCTGGACACAATAACTCATACGTAATCATTCAGAAGTAATGGAAATAGCAGTTGTAGATATTAAAGGAAAAGAAACAGGAAGAAAGGTGAACCTTTTAGATTCTGTTTTCGCTATAGAGCCTAACAATCATGCTGTATATCTTGATGTAAAACAATATTTGGCTAATCAACGTCAAGGAACGCACAAAGCTAAAGAGCGTGCGGAAATATCAGGAAGTACACGTAAGATTAAGAAGCAAAAAGGTACTGGTACAGCGCGTGCTGGTAGTATAAAATCTGGTGTTTTTAGAGGTGGTGGACGTATGTTTGGGCCACGTCCTAGAAACTACGGTTTTAAATTGAACAAGAATTTAAAAAGATTGGCTAGAAAATCTGCTTTATCAATGAAAGCAAATGACAAGGCAATTATTATAGTAGAAGATTTCCAATTTGATACTCCAAAAACTAAAAACTTTATCGAAGTTTTAAGAGGTTTAGGAATAGAGAATAAAAAATCTCTAATAGTGTTGGGTGACTCAAATAAAAATGTATATTTGTCGTCACGCAATTTAAAGGGCACCGAAGTTGTAAGTAGCTCAGAATTAAGCACTTACAAGATATTAAACGCAAATAATCTTGTGTTTGTAGAGGGGTCTTTAGAAGGAATTGAGTCGAATTTAAGTAAATAAACGATATGAGTATCTTAATAAAACCTATTATTACAGAAAAAGCGACAGCAGATAGCGAGTTGAATAATCGTTATTCGTTTGTGGTTAATAATAAGGCGAACAAGATTGAAATTAAAGGCGCAATAGAGTCTGCTTATGGAGTTTCAGTTACTAAAGTTCGCACAATTAATGTCCGTCCAGATCGTAAATCTCGTTTTACAAAAACGGGAGTGATCACTGGTAAAACTTCTGCTTTCAAAAAAGCATTAGTACAGGTGGCGGAAGGTGAAACTATTGATTTATACAGTAATCTTTAAGATTAAAGAATGTCAGTTAGAAAATTAAAACCAATCACCCCTGGTCAGCGTTTTAGAGTAGTTAATGGTTTTGACGCCATTACTACTGATAAGCCGGAGAAGAGTTTATTAGCTCCGATTAAAAAGTCAGGTGGTAGAAACAGTCAAGGAAAAATGACCATGCGCTATAAAGGTGGTGGTCACAAAAGACGTTACAGAGTTATAGATTTTAAACGCGATAAGCATGGAGTTCCTGCTACAGTTGCGTCTATAGAATATGATCCTAACAGAACAGCTTTTATCGCACTTTTGAATTATCAAGATGGTGAGAAAAGATATGTTATAGCGCAAAACGGTCTTCAGGTAGATCAGAACATAGTTTCTGACGCCGAATCTGCTGCTCCAGAAATTGGAAATGCTATGCCGCTTTCAGCTATCCCGTTGGGAACTATTATTTCTTGTATTGAATTACGTCCTGCACAAGGAGCTGTTATGGCTCGTAGTGCTGGAGCTTTTGCTCAATTAGTAGCAAGAGAGGGTAGATATGCAACTATTAAACTTCCTTCCGGAGAAATCAGAAGAGTATTGGTGACTTGTATGGCAACTATTGGAGCTATCTCCAATAGTGATCATCAACTTATCGTTTCTGGTAAAGCTGGTAGAAGCAGATGGTTGGGTAGAAGACCAAGAACAAGACCAGTAGCGATGAACCCTGTGGATCACCCAATGGGTGGTGGTGAAGGAAAATCTTCTGGAGGTCACCCACGTTCAAGAAAAGGTTTACCTGCTAAAGGTTACAGAACCCGTTCTAAGACAAAAGCGAGTAATAAATATATTGTAGAACGTAGAAAGAAATAATAAGATATGGCACGTTCATTAAAAAAAGGACCTTACGTTCACTATAAGTTAGAA
>JBBSVD010000020.1:0-28628 GCA_038233835.1 Flavobacteriales bacterium
GAAAGATGGTGGAAAATTAACTATTCCAGCAGGAACTAAGATCATCGCTAGAAATGGTGGGACAGATGTATACATCGCCGTACTACAAGGTGGAAAGATCGATATTCAGGGAACTCCATCTAATCCAGTTGTAATTTCATCTGAAAATGCACAACCAGGAGACTGGGGAGGATTAACCTTAGTTGGAAAAGCAACAACTACAGAAGGTGTGAATGCCACAGCAGAAGTTGGTGGATTTATTTACGGTGGTAATGACGATGCAGATAGCTCTGGAAGTATTAAAAACCTTGTAATTCTAGGAACTGGAGCACAAATTAATGCTGAATCTCAATACAACGGAGTTTCATTTTACTCAGTTGGATCAGGTACTGTGATAGAAAATGTTGCTGTTATAAATGGTGCAGATGATGGAGTAGAATTCTTTGGAGGAACAGTTTCTGCAACTAATCTTTATTTTGAAAATAATGAAGATGATGCTGTAGATTGGACAGAAGGTTGGAATGGTACGGTAACCAATACTTATGTATCACATACTGTTGCAGGTTTTTCTACTGCAGTAGAAGCCGATGGGTTGAACAAGGATCCAAAATTGATCAACTTCACAGCTATATCTACAGTTGGAGGAACAGCTTTACAATTCAAAAAAGAATCTGGAGCCACGCTTAATAATATATTTATTGAAGGTTACCAGACCAACTTAGATATGAAAGATAATGGCCCATTGGCAAATGTAAAAATAGACGGTTCTGCGGCTGCAGTATCTGGAAATTACAAAACCGGAACCAAATTAGATGTTTCTTCTTGGTCATGGATTAATGCTCGATTATAAGAATAAGGTTAAAATTGGTTGAAAATAGCTTTTACAAGTTTGTGAAAATGCTATTTAATTTACAAAGAGATGAGTTGTAACCAACTCATCTCTTTGTATTTATAACAAATTCAGATGAAATAAATTTATGAGTTAGTATAAAAATAATGGTATCATTTTTGAATTATTATTTGTAGATTTGTAAGAACCAACACCAAAAGAATGAAACAATACTACATCTTAAGTTTATTATTGGTTTGTTTTATGTTTTTTACTCCTAGGAGTATAGCACAAAACACCGGGTTTCCTGCCTATACGGCTGAAAAACCTATTGAAGGATTATCTATCTACCCTAACCCAGTTGTTGGTAGTAAAGTATATATCACTTCAGATAAAAATCAAACAAAAGATGTGGAAGTCTATAATGTGTTAGGCAAAAAAGTATTAGTTGCAAGAGTTTCTGGAAAAGAATTGGACGTTTCAGAGTTAACCCCTGGAATTTATATCTTAAAAATTAGAGAAGGACAGACACAAGCTACCAGAAAATTAGTGGTCAGGTAGGTTCTAAAAAATAATATTAAAAAGCTTCTATTCTTAGAAGCTTTTTTTATTTCTACCTTTATCCTCATTTTACGCAAACTTCTAAAATGGATACCAAAAAGATTTTCTCAATAGCTTCAGATAAAGATTTTATTTCTACAAGCTTGGAGGTTTTCCATTTTCAATATGAGAATAATCCAGTTTATAGAAAGTTTTGTGATCTTCTTAAAACCGATCTAGATCAAATTGATTCTTTAGAAAAAATTCCGTTTTTACCTATCCAATTTTTTAAGGAGCACAAAATTTTGTCTTCAAAAGAAAAAATTCAGAAAACATTTACAAGTAGCGGCACTACAGGTAAAAACACGAGTAAACATCATGTGGTAAATCTATCTATATACGAGGAGAGTTTTAATAATTGTTTTCAAGTTTTTTATGGGAATATTGAGGACTATGTGGTTCTAGCATTATTACCCTCTTATTTAGAACGTGAGGGCTCTTCCTTGATCTATATGGCACAATATCTTATTGACGCAAGTAAACATCCAGAAAGCGGTTTCTATTTAAATGATTTAAAAGCCCTAAAGGAAAAATTGATCTCTCTGGATAATCAAGGTCAAAAAATAGTACTTATTGGTGTTTCTTTTGCGTTATTGGATCTAGTAGAAGATCATCAGTTCCATCTGAAGAATACTATAGTTATGGAAACTGGAGGAATGAAGGGAAGGCGTAAGGAAATGATTCGTGAAGAATTGCATAAAATACTCACAACAGGTTTTGGGGTTTCCCATATTCATAGTGAATATGGAATGACCGAGTTGTTATCTCAAGCTTATTCTAAAGGAAAAGGGATATTTGAATGTCCTGCCTGGATGAATATCTTAATTAGAGATCCTGAGGATGCCTTATCTTATTTAAAAAATAACAGTACCGGAGGTATAAATGTAATAGATCTTGCTAATATTTATTCTTGTTCTTTTATCGCTACTCAGGATCTAGGAAAAATGAGCTCAGCTAACTCGATAGAGATCATGGGAAGGTTTGATAATAGTGATATTAGAGGCTGTAACCTAATGGTACTTTAAAGCTCCATTTATTTAAAATCTAAATAAATATTTCGAAAAGATGTCAAAAAATGTGTAATGTATTTGTTTTTTTTCGAACTAACACCTGTAAACATAATTTTTGGTTAGGTTTTTGTTTACTCTAATATATATGAGTTTTTTCATATTAGATTGGTTAGTTAGTTAGTTGCAAAGCCCTTGAACATTAATGTGTTCAAGGGCTTTTGCAATTATACTATTCGCAGTATGTAAGTATTCCTTTTTCCTTTGTTAATAATTACATATTTATTGTTAATTACATCTTCAGAAGAAATAAGATAATCCTCCCCTACTTTTTCTTTATTTACCGAGACCGAGTTTTCTTTTAAAGCGCGTCTTGCCTCGCCATTCGACTTTAAAAATCCGGTTTTAGCAGCTAAGGCCGCAATCATATCCAATCCTGCATCGATATCTGCTCGGTCAATTTCTGCTTGTGGAACTCCTTCAAAAATATCTAAAAATGTGGCTTCGTTTAAACCTCTAAAATCTGAAGCTGTACTATTTCCGAACAACACATTGGATGCTTGCACCGCATTTTCGAAATCGTCTTTTCCATGCACCGTTACTGTTACCTCTTCTGCCAAACGCTTTTGTAATGATCTCAAATGCGGCTCGTTTGTATGACTTATAATAAGATTCTCTATAGTTTCTTTATCTAAAAAAGTAAAGATCTTTATATACTTTTCTGCATCCTCGTCACTGGTATTTAACCAATATTGGTAAAATTTATATGGTGAAGTTCTATTTGGATCTAACCAAATATTTCCACCTTCACTCTTACCAAATTTGCTTCCATCACTCTTGGTTATTAAAGGACAAGTAAGAGCATATCCCTTTCCATTACCTATTCTTCTAATAAGCTCTGTCCCGGTAGTTATATTTCCCCATTGATCACTTCCTCCCATTTGGAGCGTACAGCTATGTGATTTGTATAAATGAACAAAATCGAAGCCTTGCACCAATTGGTAAGTAAATTCTGTAAAGGACATTCCTTCTGTAGACTCTCCAGATAATCTGTTCTTAACAGAATCTTTAGACATCATATAGTTTACAGTGATATGTTTTCCCACATCCCGAATAAAATCCAAGAAAGTGAAATCCTTCATCCAGTCGTAATTATTAACCAAAACAGCTTCATTTTTCTCTCCAGAAGAAAAATCTAAAAAATGAGAAAGTTGTTTTCGCACACATTCTTGATTATGCCTTAAAGTAGGTTCATCTAAAAGATTACGTTCGCTTGATTTTCCTGATGGATCCCCAATCATTCCAGTCGCACCACCAACCAAAGCCACAGGCTTATGTCCTGCGCGTTGAAAGTGTGCTAGAAGCATGATTGGCACCAAACTACCTATATGCAATGAATCTGCTGTAGGATCAAAACCTATATATGCTGCCCGCATCTCTTCCAATAAATGCTCTTCGGTTCCAGGCATAACATCATGCATCATCCCTCTCCAGGTTATCTCTTCTACAAAATTCATAGGCTTATTCATTTTCAATATTTACGCTTTAATGTTGATTGTATCTAGTATTTAAATTTTATAAAAACTTATAAATTTCGAGCTATTTCTGAATTTAAACAGGGGTAAAGATACCAATAACTGCCATTTTTCCTAAGTGGAAATAGCTATATTTACCTTATGATTTTAGTTACAGGAGGCACGGGTCTGGTTGGGTCCCATTTATTATTAGAATTAACCAGAGCCGGTAAAAAGGTGAGGGCGATTTATAGAAGCAGCAATAAACTTATAGCTGTACAAAAGGTGTTCTCTTATTATTTACCTGTAACAGAAGCTAAATTTTTATTTGAAACTATAGAATGGGTGGAAGCAGATATTACCGAAATTCCATCTTTAAATATGGCATTCTTAAATATTACTGAAGTTTATCATTGCGCTGCATTAATTTCTTTCAATTACAAATATGCCAAAAAAATGCGCAGTATCAATATTGAAGGCACCGCAAATATTGTAAATACTTGTATAAAATTTAATGTTAACAAACTTTGCTATGTTAGCTCTATAGCTACTTTAGATCTTGCAATTGGAGAAAAAGCGATAACCGAAAACTTCACTTGGTATCCAGAGAAAGATCATAGCGATTATGCAATTTCCAAGCATGGAGGCGAAATTGAAGTTTGGCGGGGAACTCAAGAAGGTCTACCTGCAGTAATTGTTAATCCAGGTGTGATTTTGGGACCAGGTTTTTGGAATAATGGAAGCGGAAAGATATTTACAAGGATACACAATGGATTGAATTATCATTTCCCAAAAACTACAGGATTTGTCGGAGTTCAGGATGTTGTAAAGGTTATGATGTCACTAATGAATTCAGAGATCGAAAATGAACAATTTTTATTAATTTCAGAAAATAAAAGCTTTAAAGATGTATTAGAGCTAGTAGCAAAAAGTCTTCAGAAAAAACCTCCAGAAAAATCTTTGAAGCCATGGATGATCTACTTGGGTTGGATCTATCAAAGTATATCAAGCACATTGTGGGGAGCTAAGAAGATTCTATCCCGTACCGATGCTAAAACTTTATTTGAACACTCATTTTATAACACCTACAAAATAAGAAACTCATTAAAATTTGAGTTTATACCAATTGCTGAAGTGATTAAGGAGGCAGGATTAATTTTCCAAAAGGAACATATCAAATGATCATTGCTCTACTCTTGATTGCGCAGGAGGCATTCCTAAACTGTCTATGAGTTTACGCTCTATTGTATTGACACTAGAATCTGTTTGAGTTGCAGAAGAATCTTTTTTCTTTTCTAAAAGTTGAATAGAATCTAACTTGCGTTGCTCCTCTTTCTGGATCACCTCCATTTTAGATTTTAATTTCTCTAACTTCAGCTGCACCTTTTTATAAATACTTTCAAACTTATTATAGTTCTTAGCATAGTACGTCGTGCTTTCAGCTAGTTGCAAACTATCTATTTCAAATTTGCTATATAAATAGGCGTCTGGCTGTAATCCTGTTTCCTCTAAAATTCGTTTATTATAATTCTTTGCAGAATTCAAAAGGTTGAGCTCGGTAAGTACGTCAACCATTTTTTTTTCAGATATTAAATTATCTGGCTTTTTGATCTCATCTACATGTTGACAAGACCAAAACAAACATCCAATAAAAAATACCTTAAAAAATTTCATTTATTATCTATCAAATTTCAATTGTTCCGCGACCTGGGTGAAAGGCATGAATTTAAAATTTTTATAGACCAACTGCCCGTTTACAAAAGTATGTGTTACTCTAGATTTAAAGGTAACCCCATCAAACGGAGACCAGCCACATTTATATACTGTATTGCTGGGTTGTACTGCCCATGGTGCATTTAGATCTATTAAAACTAGATCTGCTTTGTAACCTTCTCTAATAAATCCGCGCTTTTCTATTTGATAAAGAATTGCCGGATTATGGCACATTTTCTCCACGATCTTTTCAAGGCTTATCTTTTCCTGATGGTGCATTTGCAACATTGCCGGAAGCGAATGCTGCACCAAAGGACCACCGCTTGGTGCTTTAGTGTATACATTCTTCTTCTCCTCTTTGGTGTGAGGAGCGTGATCTGTTGCTAATATATCTATATGATTATCGATTAATGCCTTTAATAGGGCATCCTGATCTTTTTTAGTTTTAATAGAAGGATTCCATTTAATATAAGTTCCTTTTTTCTGATAATCTGTATCGTTAAACCACAAGTGATGCACACATACTTCTGCAGTTATCTTTTTATCCTTTAATGGAATTTTATTATCAAAAAGCTTTATCTCCTTTTCTGTTGAAAGATGAAAAACATGGAGCCGGGCTCCGGTTTTCTTAGCTAGAGCAACTGCTCTGGAAGAAGAAATATAACAGGCCTCTTCACTTCTAATTTTAGAATGCAATTCTATAGGAATATCTTCCCCATATCTTTCGATACATTCACTTAAATTCTTCTGGATCGTAGCTTCATCTTCACAATGAACCGCGATCATTAAAGGAGATTTTAGAAAGATCTGTTCTAATACTTTAGCATCATCTACTAACATATTACCAGTAGAAGATCCTAAGAATAATTTTAGAGCTGCAGTAGTTTTAGGATCTACTTTTAAAATCTCGTCCAAATTATCATTGGTACCTCCAAACATGAAAGAATAATTGGCATAGGAGGATTTACTTGCCAGTTCAAACTTCTCATCTAACTTTTCTATAGTTGTGGTTTGCGGAATGGTGTTAGGCATTTCTATAAACGAGGTGATTCCACCAGCGATTGCTGCACGAGAACCGGTCTCTATAGTTTCCTTGTGAGTTAATCCAGGTTCTCTAAAATGTACCTGATCGTCTATAAGCCCAGGAATAAGATAATTCCCTTCCGCATCAATTATGGTCATGTCTGGAGATTTAGCACTTATACTATCGGCTATTTCTGCAATAATCCCATTTTCAATAAATACGTCACCTTCTATAATTGTCCCTTCATTGACAATTTTTGCATTTTTGATTAAAACCTTCTTCATTATTTAGACGTCCTATTAAAAAGACTTTTTATTTTCATATTAATAACCCCAAAAACTGCTTCAGAAATAATTCCCCCACTCATTTTAGAACTTCCCTTGGTTCTGTCGGTGAAAATTACAGGAATTTCCATTATATCGAACTTTAATAGATATGTTTTAAATTTCATCTCTATCTGAAACGCATATCCAACAAAATGAATCTTATCCAAATTTATGCTTTCCAATACTTTGCGTTTGTAACAAACGAATCCTGCAGTGGTATCGTGAATATTCATTCCCGTGATCAACCTCACGTATTTAGAGGCTAACCAAGATAGCAAAACCCTGCTCATTGGCCAATTTATAACATTTACCCCGGTAACATATCTGGAACCAATTGCAAGATCGGCACCATTTTTATCACAAGTATTATATAACCTTATTAAATCGTTTGGATTGTGCGAAAAATCGGCATCCATTTCAAAAATATATTCATAATGTCTCGCCAATGCCCATTTAAACCCATGGATATAGGCCGTTCCCAAACCTTGCTTTCCCTCACGTTCTTCCAGAAATAAGGAGCCAAAAAACTCTGTTTGCAGTTCCTTTACTTTAACTGCCGTGCTATCTGGGGAATTATCATCTACCACCAAAATATGAAACTTTCGCTGTAAAGAAAAAATATTCCTTACTAAACGTTCTATGTTCTCAATTTCGTTATAAGTGGGTATAATAATTATCCCATTAGACATGCCAGAAATTTTGGGCAAATGTAACCATTTTTGTTTTTGCTAGCTGAATTTTACTTTCAAGATTTTGACCTATTAATTATACCTTTGTAAAAATATTTAGTTGGAAGCAATAGAACGATATATAACCTCAAACGACCTACTTACTGTAATTATTCTGTTAGTACTCTTGTTATTAGTATTAGCCAAGCAGTTATTTTACAATAGGTACGAAGATTTTACTGCAGTTTTAGCTTCGGGAAAATTTTTAGCAATAAAATCTAAAGAACATAAGGTACTCTTCGGCTTTAATATAATCATGCTAATGGTTCACGTTTTAAGTATTTCCCTGTTCATCTTTCTATGCTATAGGTTCTTTACAGACCTTACCCAGGTAAAGCCCTGGAATATTCTCTTAAGGATAATAACTGCTTATGGATTTTTCGTTCTTTTAAAAATTACCGTAGAAAAAATTATTGCTAATGTTTTTGACATCGACGAAATTATAGATACCTACATATTTCAAAAGCAAACTTATCTCAACTTTATATCACTGATAATCTTTGCCTTATCTATATTCCTAGCATATAGTGATATCCCTAGATTGCCTCTTTTTTACTTGATGATAACAGTATCAACTGTCGCAATTTCCTACACGCTGTATGCGATAATCAAAAAAAACACTGTCTTAGTGTCTCGTTATTGGTTCTATTTTATTTTGTACATTTGCGCTCTTGAATTTGCCCCTTATATTATTTTGTATAAGCTAATTACGAGGTACTAATAATTATAAAACTTATAAGTATATGAAAGTGAAAACAATTTTAATATCTCAACCAGAGCCTAAAATAGAGAACTCTCCCTATTTTGAGTTGGAGGAAAAACAACGAGTAAAAATTGATTTCATTCCATTCATTCATGTTGAAGGGGTTAACTCCAAAGATATTCGTCAACAAAAAATAGATCTTACAAAATATACGGCGATTATTCTTACCAGCAGAAATGCAGTAGATCATTTTTTTAGAATTGCTGAAGAAATGCGCTTTAAAGTGCCAGACACTCTCAAATATTTTTGTTTGAGTGAAGCTGTAGCTTATTATCTTCAGAAATACGTGGTTTATAGAAAGCGCAAGATTTACGTTGGAAAGCGTACCTTTTCAGAGCTTTCTCCATATATCAAGAAGTATAAGAACGAAAAATTTCTTTTACCAGCTTCAGATATGTTGAAACCAGATGTGCCTAAAATATTGAATAAATTAGGAGTAGAATGGAAACAAGCTATTTTTTACAAAACTGTAGTAAGTGATCTTTCACATTTACGAAATGTGTATTATGATATATTAGTATTCTTTAGTCCAAGTGGAATTAAATCTCTTTTCGAGAACTTTCCAGATTTCGAACAAAAGGACACTAAGATCGCTGTTTTTGGAAATACTACAATCAAAGCAGCAAAAGAACATGGATTGGTTTGCAATATAAAAGCACCTACTCCAGAAACTCCATCTATGACCATGGCGCTTCAGAAATATATAAAAGAAGCTAATAAGAAATAAAAATACTTTCTATTCCATTAATTAAAAACCCGATAATCTCTAAAAAATTATCGGGTTTTTACTTTATAAAAAAATTTTTCTAAACAATAGGACCTCCAGAAAGGATCTCATTGTTCGAATTATCTTCGAATTTCTTGAAGTTCTTTTTAAATGAATTGGCAAGCTCCATAGCTTTCGCATCATAAGCCTCCTTATTGGCCCAAGTGCTTTTTGGGTTAAGAATATCAGATGGAACATTTTCACACTCTGTAGGCATGTGCAAACCGAATATTGGATGTTCTGTAAAAGACACTTCTGCCAATTTACCATGCAAAGCAGCATTTATCATAGAACGAGTATACTTTAACTTCATTCTACTTCCAGTTCCATAAGCTCCACCTGTCCAACCTGTGTTCACCAACCATACGTTTACATTGGAATCTTTCATTTTTTTACTTAGCATCGTAGCATATTCTGCAGGATGCAATGGCATGAATGGCGCACCAAAACATGCAGAAAAATTAGGTTGTGGCTCATCTACACCAGCTTCAGTTCCTGCTACCTTTGCTGTATAACCGCTCATAAAATGGTAGGCAGCTTGTGCTGGAGTTAACTTACTAATAGGAGGCAATACTCCAAAAGCATCCGCAGTTAGGAAAAATATATTCTTAGGGTTTTCTCCTATAGAAGGTTTTGCAATATTTTTAATATGATTTAAAGGATAACTTACTCTTGTATTAGGAGTAATAGAGGTATTAGAGAAATCCACATTTCCATCTTCGGTTAAAACAACATTTTCCAGAATAGCTCCCGGTTTAATTGCATTAAAGATATCTGGCTCACTTTCCTCTGAAAGATTTATAACTTTTGCGTAACATCCGCCTTCAAAATTGAAGATAGTATTCTCTTTTGTCCATCCATGCTCATCGTCTCCAATAAGTTTTCTGTCTGGATCTGCAGATAATGTAGTTTTTCCTGTACCTGATAGTCCAAAGAAAATCGCAGTATCGCCATCTTCACCTATGTTTGCAGAACAGTGCATCGGTAAGGTATTGTGATGCACAGGAAGAATAAAGTTCAAGGCTGAAAAAACACCTTTTTTAATTTCTCCAGTATAGGCACTTCCACCTATTAAGGCTATTTTTTTACTGAAATTTAGAATTGAAAAATTTGGTTGACGAGTTCCATCTACCTCAGGATCTGCCTTAAATCCTGGCGCATTCACAACAATCCAATCTTCTTTAAAATTGATTAATTCAGATTCATCTGGTCTTAAGAACATGTTATATGCAAATAAATTAGACCAAGGATACTCATTAATTACACGAATATTTAAACGATAATTCTCATCTGCACATGCATAAGAATCTCTTACATACACATCTTTTTCTGAAAGATAGGCGGTCACTTTATCATATAAAGCATCAAATTTTGCAGGCTCAAATGGAATATTGATATCTCCCCACCAAACTTTATCTATTGTCTCATCATCTTTTACCAAAAATCGATCTTTTGGTGATCTTCCGGTAAATTCTCCCGTATTAACCGCTAAGGCTCCAGTTGCAGCTTCAACTCCTTGTTCATTATCCAAGGTAATTTGGTGTAATTCTTCTGGAGAGAGTTGATAGTGAGTAATAGCGCGGTTAATTCCGTATTTCTCTAACGAAATCGATTTCGTAATTTGCTTATTTGCCAACATAAAAATTTAAGTTGTGTGTTTGTTTAGGCGAACAAAAGTAAATAAACTTAAATAGATAGTTGCCCAAAACGCTTGATTTTATTTCTTTTTTAACTTTATAAAGTACACTAAAAGCCATCCCCAGCTTATAATTAAAAAACTCCCTCCCAAAGGTGTAGCTATCCCAATAGATCTAAAATCGAGATCGGTTAGTTCGTTTGTTGCTAGTAAAAAAATAGAACCACTAAACAAAATTAGCCCAATGATTAGCAAATAAAATATAGATTTAGAAAAGTGATGACCATTGCTCACAAGAATTCCTAAGAGTATTAATAATAGGGCGTGATACATTTGGTATTTAACTCCTGTTTCTAAAGTTATTAAAGCTTCAGGATTTAATAAAGGTTTTAAGCCATGGGCACCAAAAGCACCAATTAAAATCCCGATCAAGCCAAATAATATCCCCGCGATGTAATACTTTCTCTCCATGCATTTTTTTTATTAGTCTAAACATTTAAGTACATTCGTCCCTAAACTTTTACAAAATTAATTAAGATAATTTAAAATGCGACATATATTAATAATAGGTGCGGGTAAATCTACATCTGTACTTATTTCCTACTTGCTTAAAAAATCTGAATCGGAAGATCTATTTCTAACTATCGGAGATCTGGATCTGGAACAGGCAAAAAAACTAAGTAATGGTAATAAAAGGTGCACGGCGATTTTTCTAGATGTTTTTAATAAGGAAAGCAGAGAAGATGCAATTAAAAATGCAGATATCGTAATCTCTATGTTACCAGCTCGTTTTCATATTGAAGCTGCAAAAGATTGTATCAAGTTCAAGAAGTCTTTGGTAACTGCATCTTATGTGAGTAAAGAAATGAAGGCTTTAGATGAAGAAGTGAAAGAGAACGGACTTGTTTTTATGAACGAAATTGGTGTAGATCCGGGAATAGACCACATGAGTGCTATGAAGGTATTAGACAGAATTCATGATCAAGGCGGGAAAATGATCATGTTCGAATCCTTTACGGGAGGGTTGGTTGCTCCCGAAAGCGACACCAACCTTTGGAACTATAAGTTTACATGGAACCCGAGAAATGTGGTGGTGGCAGGACAAGGTGGTGTAGCTGAATTTATTCAGGAAGGACAGTACAAGTATATTCCTTATCACCGTTTATTTAGAAGAACAGAATTTTTACATGTAGATGGCTACGGAAAATTTGAAGGTTATGCCAACAGAAATTCCCTAGATTACCGAAGCATATATGGACTAGAAGATATACTTACTATCTATAGAGGAACTATTAGACGAGTTGGCTTCAGCAAAGCCTGGAATATGTTTGTACAATTGGGAATGACAGATGATTCTTATACCATGCAAAACACTATGAATATGACCTATAGAAGTTTTATAAATTCTTTTCTTCCATATTCTCCTACAGACAGTGTTGAGCTTAAACTACGCCATAGTCTCAAAATAGATCAGGATGATATTATGTGGGACAAACTGGTAGATTTAGACCTCTTCAATAATAATAAAACCATTGGATTAGAAAATGCAACTCCGGCAGAGGCGCTTCAAAAAATATTGATGGAAAAATGGACGCTTGCCGAAGAGGATAAAGATATGATCGTGATGTATCATAAATTTGGATATGAGCTAGAGGGAGAGAAGAAACAAATAGATTCTACCATGGTTCTAATTGGTGAAGATCAGATACGCACTGCAATGGCAAAAACAGTAGGATTACCGGTGGCAATTGCCACACTTGCAATACTTAATAAAAAGATCACTACACCGGGAGTTCAAATACCAATTTCTAAGGAAGTTTATAACCCTATACTGGAGGAATTAGAATCTCATGGAATTGTATTTAATGAAAAGGAAACAACATATTTTGGATATAATCTATTAGGAGAAGTTGGGAATTGAGTAAAATAACACTAATTTTTAAGCCCCCAAACTTAACAACCTAACCAAATGAAATATGTAGATGATCAAGTTAGCATAGATGGAATAGATAAAACCATTCTTAACTATCTAATGGAAGATGCACGAAAACCAATTCTGGAAATTGCCAGAAGTATTGGGATTAGTGGTGCTGCAATCCATCAGAGATTACGTAAACTTGAAAAAGGAGGATTAATTGAAGGCTCCAAATTAATGATAAATCCGCGAGTTTTAGGGTATAAAACCTTGGCATTTGTTGGAGTTTATCTGGATAAAGCAGTTAGTAATCCTCAAGCGGTAAAAAAATTAAAAGAAATACCTGAAGTTTTAGAATGCCATTACACCACAGGAAATTGGTCTATTTTCTTGAAGATATTATGCCGAGATAACGAGCATTTAATGAATGTTCTAAACAAGAATATTCAAGCAATAGATGGAGTTTCTAGAACTGAAACCTTTATATCTCTAGATCAGCAAATAAAAAGGCAGATAAAAGTATAAGCTAAGAACTATAAAAATAAAAGACCCTGGAGAAAAACTTCAGGGTCTTTTATTTTAAGATTCAAATTCAAGAAGTTTAATCTCTTCCCAAATAAATACTCACAAAATACATCAAGGTTGCTAAAGACCCAACCGCTGCAACCACGTAAGTTCTTGCGGCCCATTTTAAAGAATCTTCTGCAGCATCATGCTCCTGCCCTGTTAGCATATTCTCATTTTCTAACCAGATAAGTGCTCTTTTACTAGCGTCATACTCTACCGGTAAGGTTACAAAACTAAATATAGTTCCTGCGGCATAAAGAATAATCCCTATTAATAATACGGTGCTACCTAAACTTGTGCTGGCCGCTAAAATTAATCCACCCATTATAACCCAGGTAGACAATTTTGATGCTACACTCACCATTGGTACTAACTGACTTCTCATTTTTAACCAACTATAGGCTTTTGCATGTTGTACAGCATGACAACATTCATGGGCTGCAACTGCCGCTGCTGCTGCATTTCGTTGAGAATAAACTCCTTCACTTAAATTAACTGTTTTCTTATTAGGATCATAATGATCAGACAGCATTCCAGGAGTGGAGATCACTTTAACATCGTGTATTCCATTGTCAGAAAGCATTTTTTCTGCGATCTCTTTTCCGCTCATTCCATTTTGAAGGTGAACTTTAGAATATTTTTTGAACTTGCTTTTTAGCTTATTGCTCACATAGAGACTTACAATAAATATTAATCCAGCTATTATATAGTATCCAATCATTATATTAATTTTTTGAAATTTTCTTATTCAAATATAGCAAAAACTTAGCCAGATTCTACTTGGCTAATTCATCTGAAAAATTGTCTGGAACACATACGTTTAGTGACTCTAATTTAGAAGATAAACTTAAAATTTTGCTAAATATTTCCGCATAAATACAATAGCTCCCCACAGATTCACTTCAATTTAAGATATTGTCTATATTTGCAGCATTCATCTATAAATAAAATATGCACTACAAAAGAATTCTTCTAAAATTATCCGGTGAAGCATTAATGGGAGACAGGCAGTACGGGATAGATCCGGAGCGTCTGGCGGAATATGCTCACGAAATAAAAACCGTAATAGATAAAGGAGTTGAAGTTGCAATTGTAATAGGTGGAGGTAACATTTTTAGGGGTGTTGCTGGTGCCAGCAAAGGAATGGATAGAGTGCAAGGAGACCATATGGGAATGCTTGCGACGGTTATAAATGGTCTAGCATTACAAGGTGCATTAGAAGATGCAGGAATACAAACCAGATTACAATCTGCTATTCAAATAAATGAAGTTGCGGAACCTTTTATAAGAAGACGCGCAATTAGACATTTGGAAAAAGGACGTGTGGTAATTTTTGGAGGTGGAACTGGAAACCCATATTTCACAACAGATTCTGCAGCAGTTCTAAGAGCCATAGAGATCCATGCCGATGTAATTTTGAAAGGAACCCGTGTAGATGGAATTTACACAGCAGATCCAGAAAAAGATAAAGAAGCTACGAAATTCGATTTTATTAGCTTTGACGATGTGATAAGTAAAGGATTAAAAGTGATGGACACTACTGCATTTACTCTTAGTCAAGAAAACGAATTACCTATTATTGTGTTCGATATGAATAACCGAGGTAACTTATTAAAAGTGGTAACTGGTGAGAATATTGGAACTAAAGTGAATTTATAAATCAAATAAAAAACACAGACTTTTTTTAATTAAAGTTTTAATACTATGAACGAGGAATTAAAATTTATACTGGAAAGTGCAGAGGAGAATATGCACAACGCCATTAAACATTTAGAAAAACAACTTTTAAATATTAGAGCCGGTAAGGCAAGTCCTGCTATGCTTGGGGGAGTAATGGTTGAGTATTACGGAAGTATGACTCCATTATCACAGGTTGCAAATATTAATACTCCAGATGCTAGAACACTGACAATTCAGCCTTACGAGAAAAATATTATTGCAGATATTGAAAGAGGGATAATGTATGCTAACTTAGGTTTTAACCCAATGAACAATGGAGAGAGCGTAATTATTAGTGTTCCACCATTAACAGAAGAACGCCGTAAAGATTTGGTAAAACAAGCTAAAGCTGAAGCTGAAGACGCAAAAATTGGAATTCGAAATGATCGAAAAGTTGCGAACAATGAGATCAAGAAATTAGATATATCGGAGGATGAAGCTAAGATTGGTGAAGAAAACATTCAAGCACTTACAGATACACATATTAGAAAAGTAGATTCTATTCTTGATGTGAAAGAAAAAGACATAATGACTATCTAATTTTATAAGATGCGTTAACAATTATAGTAAGATCGGCTTTAGAATATTGGTTTCAGTAATTTCTGGATATATTACAATATTTTAAAGCCGATCTTTAATTAAAAAAATCATGAAATAATAGATTTATGCGAAAACTACTTACCCTTGCTCTATTTATTATTTCAGTACAAGTTCTAACTGCACAGAACCTCTTTAAGGCTCAGGTTGTAAATGCCGAAAATGGAGAACCTTTAGCGTACGCTTCAGTAGAGCTTGCTGATAAAACTGAAATTCAAACCAATATAGATGGTAGTTTCGAGCTTTCTTATACTTCAGCAGATTCCATAATTCAAATCTCTTATGTCGGTTTTATAACAAAACGAATAAGCATTTCTCCAAATGTGAGTTTTACCATAATAAAGCTAAAGCCTATATCTGATGCCTTGGATGCAGTCTTGTTATATTCCAAAGAAAATCCTGCTAATAGAATAATTCAAAAAGCAATAGATAACAAACCCAAGAATGATCCGGAAGAAGCGCTAACCAGTTTTAGATATAAGAGCTACAATAAATTTTTAATAGACAATCAAGAGGATGGAATACGTGTTAACGCCGATACTTCTAACGCTGCAATAGAAACCATTGTAAATGAAGGCAGAGCCTATCTTTCAGAAAGAATATCTACACATCTGTTTTCTAAACCAAATTCAAAAAAAGAAATTGTAGAAGCTATTAAAACCGCTGGATTTAAGAAACCCGTTTATGAAGTTCTAGCTTTAAAAGCACAGGCTTTATCACTCTACAACAACGATTATAAAATTTTTGATACCGATTATGCCGGGCCCTTGGCACAGGCTGCCTTCAGAAATTATACCTATAGAATACTGGACACGACTTCTATAAATGAAAGACCCTCTTATGTGATCTATTTTAAACCTAGAAGAGAGAAAAAAGTTGCAGGTCTGGAAGGGATTTTATACCTGGATACTATAACTTTTGCTATACAACGCGCTAAAGCGCAACTAATTGGCGCTGTAGATCTTGAGGTAAACCACAATTACAAGTATTACAAAGATCAAGACATTTGGTTCCCTAGCAATCAATCTCTAAGGGTAAAACCGGGAACTGGAGGTAAAGATATTTCTGTGTTTGGCGGTAGTATATCAGTGGGTACTGTACAGCGCAACAAGTCTATTTTAAATGGAGTTGTTGCATCTGGAGCAGTAGAGAAGGATCTATATTTAGAATCTAGTACCTATAATTATGAGCTCAGCATTAATAAAGAAGTTCCAGTTCAAAAATTCTCTTCAGATGTTACAGTAATTGAAGATGCTAATGAAAAATCTATTAATTATTGGGAAGCAAATAGACAGGTTCCTTTTTCTCAGGAAGACTTTTTAACAGAGCAAAAGGTAGATAGCATTATAAAAGCTAGAAATATAGAACGTAAAATAACAGTGAAAAAGGCGATCTCCATAGGTTATTATCCTGTTGGAATCTGGGATTTCGATCTTGGAAACGTCATAAATTACAACAATTACGAAGGGGTTAGGTTAGGAGCTGGTGGAACTACAAATGCCAGTTTTTCAGATAAATTTAGACTTAACGGATATCTCGTTTACGGATTTAAGGATGAAAAGTTTAAATATGGAATTGGCGCTGGAACATTAATTAATACTCGAACCGGGACTTGGTTTGATGCAAAATACAGCGATGATATTCGAGAGACGGGAAGCTATAATTATATTAGCGGAATTAATGATTTCTCCATCTTAGAACCACGCTACTCAAACATTAGTTTGTATTATCATTATCAATCTATTCAAGCAGGTCTCACCCATAGAATTGCTCCAACTTTAGAATCTGAATTAATCTTAGATCAAAGTGAAATTTCACAAATTGGCGTTTATTCATTTCTGAATAACGGAGAGTTATTTAGAGATTATACAATTACCGAAGCTACTCTAGGATTTCTGTTTCGTCCCTACTCTACTTTTTTAAACACTCCAGAAAGTCATATTTCACTCGATAAAGGTTATCCGCAGTTTACAGGACAGATTTCTAAAAGTTTTTCCGGACTTTTAAACGGAGATTTCGACTTTACCAAAATTGGACTTAAAATAGAATATCATATAAACAGATTAGATCTTTCTAACACCCAATTTACTTTAGAAGGAAATTATGCGTTTGGAGACCTTCCTTTAACCCATGCTTTTCATGCTTTTCCGAATAACCCAAATAAACCGGAAATATTAAGCAGATTTTCTGTAGCAGGAAAGACCGCTTTTGAAACCATGTATTTTAATGAATTCTTTAGTGATAGACAAGGGGCACTCCACATTAGGCATCAATTAAGTCCTTTTATAATTACAAATTCAGTTAGACCGGAATTGGTTTTGGTGAATCGTTTTATCATAGGAGATTTCAACAATATGGAAGCACATCAAAACATACAATTTAACTCACTTAAACATGGTTTTTCTGAAGCAGGTTTGGAATTAAATAAAATATATGCCGGCTTCGGACTTAGTTTTTCATATCGCTATGGGGCATATCACTTGCCTACTTTTAAAGAAAACTTCGCTTTCAAATTAACTTTTCAACTTAAAATTTAGAAAGTAGATTGATATACTTAAAATCAATTGTTACCTAGGCTTTTCTTAACTTTGAGCGCGCTCAAAAAACAGGCATGTCAAAAATTTTTAGTTTTGGATTTTGGAATTCAATAGCACGGGTAATTCTTAGAAATAGAATCACCATTATTGCAATTATTATTGGTATTACCGTTTTTCTAGCTTCACAATGGCAGAACATGCAATTTTCTTTTACCGAGGCAAATCTTTTGCCAGATGATGACGAGATAAATATAGTTTACAATAATTTTTTAGACAAATTTGGGGATGAAGGTAATTTAATTGTTCTTGCCGTTAATGACTCCACTCTTTTTACACCAAAAAAATTCACCGCCTGGAATAAACTTACCGAAAAATTACAGACCTATTCTCAAATTGACAATGTAATTGCTTTAGGTAATCTCAAAAAATTACAAAAATGCAATGATCCCAAGCGTTTTGAGATGGTTCCCCTTGTTAAAAAGGAAAAATGGGATAGCACCAAAGTAGCTGGATTTAAGGATGAGCTTTTTAATAAGTTACCTTTTTATAAAAATCTGGTTTATAGCAACAAGACTAATACAGTTCAAACTGCACTATATATAAAAGAAGAGATAGTAAACTCTAAGGAGAGAAAGACCTTTGTAATAGATGAGCTGGGACCCCTTATAGAGAAGTTTGAAAAGGATAATGATATAAATGTATATGTGTCTGGAATGCCTTATATCAGGACGCTAAACTCACAAAATATAATAGATGAAATAGGCCTTTTTATAGGAGGCGCCTTGTTTGTAACCTCTTTAATATTTTTCTTTTTCTTCAGGTCTATCCGTGCAACTGTGATCTCGATGATCACTGTATTAATTGGAGTGATGTGGGCATTTGGGGTCATTGGACTCCTGCATTATGAAATAACGGTACTTACAGCCCTTATTCCTCCCCTTATCATAGTAATTGGGGTTCCCAACTGTATATTCTTGATAAATAAATACCAACAGGAGATCAAAAATCATGGAAATCAGGCTAAATCTTTACAACGTGTTATTACGAAAGTTGGAAATGCAACATTATTAACCAATCTTACCACAGCCTCAGGTTTTGCAACCTTTATATTAACTGACAGTTCTTTACTAAAGGAATTTGGTATAGTAGCCTCTATAAATATCATTGCTATTTTCATCTTAAGTTTGGTGATAATTCCAATTATTTACAGTTACATGCCTGTTCCAAAAGACAAGCATTTAAAGCATTTAAATAAAAAATGGATCGGTGGTTTTGTAGATTGGGTGGCAAAAATGGTGAAACACCATAGGATCGCTATTTATATTGGGTCTATTGCTTTGTTAGTGATTAGCATCATTGGTATCTACAAAATTAAGACCTCTGGGAGTTTGTTGGAGGACATGCCACAGCAGGCTGCATTTTTCAAAGATATCCAGTTCTTTGAAGAAGAATTTAATGGAGTAATGCCTCTTGAAATTCTTATTGACACCAAAAAACCGAAAGGAGCTTTAAAACTTTCCACCATCAAAAAGATGGAAAATTTAGAAAATATTATAGAAGAGATCCCGGAATTATCTTCGCCATTATCTGTAGTTAGATTGGCTAAATATTCTAAACAAGCCTATTATAACGGAAATCCAAAATATTACCAATTACCAACTTCTCAGGAACAAAACTTTATTGCTCCATATTTAAAAGGCATCACTTCTGAAGGTAATTTGCTGAATGCCTATGTAGATTCTACCGGGCAATATGCCAGAATGACAACCTTTATGAAGGATATTGATACTGAAGAAATGGAACGTATTGAAGCTGGATTATGGCCACAGATCAATAAGATATTTCCGCCAGACCGCTATGAGATCTCGCTTACTGGGAGAGCGCTTATCTTTCAAAAAGGGACTACTTATTTAGTGAAGAATTTAATTATTTCACTGTCCCTAGCCATTTTATTAATTGCATTGTTAATGGCCTGGATGTTCCGTTCATTTAGGATGATCTTAATTTCCCTGATCCCAAACTTGCTGCCTTTAATAGTAACCGCAGGAATGATGGGCTTTTTAGGAGTGCCAATCAAGCCATCTACCATTTTAGTATTTAGTATTGCCTTTGGTATTTCTGTAGATGATACTATTCATTTCCTCGCAAAATATAGGCAAGAGTTGAAAGCAAATAACTGGCGTATAAAAAGATCTGTATATGCATCACTAAGAGAAACTGCGGTAAGTATGTTCTATACTTCCATCGTATTATTCTTTGGGTTTTCGGTATTCATGATAAGCAGTTTTGGAGGTACCGTTGCCTTAGGAGGTTTAGTATCTGCAACTTTGTTGTTTGCAATGCTGTCCAATTTACTATTATTACCTTCATTATTGCTTTCTTTAGAGAAAAGCATAGCAAATAAAGAGATCTTAAAAGAACCTTCTATGCAGATCATCGTAGATGAAGATGAGGACTTTTTGGAAGAAGAAGAAGATCAAAATAAAATAAATTAGAAATAGGGCTCTTGTCTGGATAAATCGGAAGATTTATATTTGAATCCCTAAAAAAAGAATTAAGATGATAAAAGCAAAAATTGCTGAATTATTAGAAAGCGATAAATTTTTACAGGAAGTACAGGTAAATGGATGGGTACGTTCCTTTAGAAGCAATAGATTTATTGCACTAAATGATGGTTCCACCATTAATAACATTCAGTGTGTAATAGATTTCGAAAACACTTCTGAAGATATCTTAAAGCGCATAACTGTAGGTGCAGCAATTAGCCTCAAAGGAACCTTAAAGGAAAGCTTAGGAAGTCAGCAAAAGGTAGAAGTTGAAGTAACTTCTCTAGAAATTCTTGGTGACGCTAATCCTGAAGAAGTTAAATTAACCATCTTATCTCCAAAAAGGCACACTTTAGAAAAGTTAAGGGAACAAGCGCATCTTAGAATTCGCACCAACACTTTTGGAGCCGTGATGCGTGTTAGAAGCAAGCTATCTTTTGCGGTACACAGTTATTTTCAGCAGAACAATTTCCATTATGTAAACACCCCAATAATTACAGGAAGTGATGCAGAAGGTGCAGGCGAAATGTTCAAAGTTACTGGAATGGACCTGAACAATCCGGAAAGAGATGAGCAAGGAAATATAGATTATAAAAAGGATTTCTTCGGAAAAGAAACCAATCTTACAGTTTCTGGTCAGCTTGAAGCAGAAACCTATGCTATGGGATTAGGCCAAGTATATACCTTTGGACCTACTTTTAGAGCAGAAAATTCTAATACATCAAGACACTTGGCAGAATTCTGGATGATAGAACCCGAAGTAGCTTTTTGTGATCTTGACGGGAACATGGATCTTGCAGAAGATTTTATAAAGCATGTAGTTTCTTATGTTTTGGAGCATTGCAAAGATGATCTTGAGTTCCTGGAGAACAGATTAAAAGAGGATGAAAAAACGAAGCCCGAAGCAGAAAGAAGCGAGCTAAGTTTATTAGATAAATTAAGATTTGTAACCGAAAACAACTTCAAAAGAGTTAGTTATACAGAAGCCATTGATATTCTAAAGAATTCCAAGCCTAACAAAAAGAAAAAATTCCAGTATCCAATAGAAGAATGGGGAGCAGATCTTCAAAGTGAGCATGAACGCTTCTTGGTAGAGAAACATTTTAAATGTCCGGTGATCCTTTTTGACTACCCAGCAAACATCAAAGCATTTTATATGCGTTTGAATGAAGATGGAAAAACGGTTAGAGCAATGGATATCCTCTTCCCTGGAATTGGAGAAATAGTTGGAGGTTCTCAAAGAGAGGAACGTTTAGATGTTCTTAAAGAGAAAATGAAGGCATTAGACATAGATGAAAAAGAACTTTGGTGGTATTTAGATACTAGAAGATTTGGAACTTGTATACACAGTGGCTTTGGATTAGGCTTTGAAAGATTGGTGCTTTTTGTAACAGGAATGACCAACATTCGTGATGTAATTGCATTTCCAAGAACTCCACAAAACGCAGAATTCTAATTCCAATACTTTGAAAATTATAGAATCGCATATTGTTCCTGCAATCTCAGAAAAGATTCGATTGCAGGAATATGCGGTTGGTATCTTTAAGATGTTACCCACAAAAAGTGGGTTAAAAAAAGCCATTAAGAAGCAAGAGATCTTTCTGAATGGAAAAATTGCTCAAACTTCAGACTGGATCGAGGAGAATTATAAAATAGACCTTGTTCAAAACGAAGAGAGACAACGGAAGGTTTTTCAGTTAAAGCTGGAAGTGATCTTTGAAGATGATCATCTGGCTGTAGTGAATAAAGTTGCTGGATATCCTACCAGTGGGAATTACTTTAAAACAATAGAACACGCACTTCCTTTTAATTTAAATCCTTCTCCGCACGATGATGCACTAGCCTATCCAATTCCCGTTCACAGATTAGACAATCCCACTAGTGGATTATTGATAATTGCCAAAACAAGAGCTGCCCAACTTCAGCTTCATAAGGGATTTGAGTACAAAAGTATCTCCAAGATATATTTGGCGTTGGTATCTGGAGAAACATCCATCGAGCAAAACATTGAAATACTTATTGAAGGAAAACAAGCTTTTACCAGTTTTAAAAGAATTGATCTTAAAATTCAAAATGGTTCTCCATTTTCTTTATTGGAGGTGAACCCTCAAACGGGCAGAACACATCAAATAAGGATTCATTTATCTGCAATCGGGCATCCAATTGTAGGCGATAAATTATATGGACATGAGATACCTTCAGTTTATAGTAAAGGGCTTTATTTGACTGCCATAGGATTAAAGTTTTCCCATCCAATTACAGAGGAATTCCTTCAATTTAAAATTACTACTCCTTTAAAATTCAAAAAAAGACTTACATAAGTGCGCTGGTTCCTAAATTCTTAACAAAATTTTACGAAAGCATTCCTCATGCCAAAGCTACAATAGCATGCTTTTTGCCTATTTTTGTATAAAGCGCAATTTAATACCTATGCTAAAGCAGCAATTAAATTTTAAGTTATCACAAAAGCTATCCCCTCAACAAATACAGTTGATGAAGCTTATACAATTACCTACGCAAGCTTTTGAGCAACGCATAAAGCAGGAATTGGAAGAAAATCCAGCGCTTGAAGATGGAAAAGAAGATCTTGATGCCGATTTTGACGATGAATTTTCGAATGATGAGTATGAGGATGACGATTATGATAATGATTCCATGGATTCTGATATTAATGTGGATGATTATTTGAGTGATGATGAAATTCCGAATTACAGACTTCAGGCAAATAATTACAGTGCAGATGACGAGGATAAAAATGTTCCATATGCATCGGGAACTTCATTTGCACAACATTTAAAAACACAGCTCAGCACCTTCAGACTTAATGAGGTTGAAAAGGAAATTGCTGAATTTTTGGTTGGAAGTGTAGATGAAAGTGGATATATAAGAAGAACCCTTCAAGATATTGTAGACGATCTTGCTTTTACCCAGAATGTTTATACAGACGAACAAACTGTTGAAAAGGTGCTTTTAAAAGTGCAACAATTGGATCCTGCAGGTGTTGGGGCAAGATCGCTTCAGGAATGTTTATTGCTTCAGTTAAAACGAAAAGAGCCAACTAAACAAGTTGCTTTAGCTACCGAATTATTGGATAAATCTTTTGATCACTTCAGTAAAAAACATTACACTAAATTACTCTCTAAGCACGATATTTCAGAAGATGAGCTTCGGGATGCTATAGATGTAATTGAACATCTTAATCCAAAACCAGGTGGAGCTATTTCCGGAAACTTGAGAATGGTAGAGCATGTTATTCCAGATTTTGCTATAAAGATTGTGGATGGGGAATTGGAATTAACTCTTAACGGGCGTAATGCTCCAGAGATGCATATTTCCAATGACTATAGTAATATGCTAAAGGGTTATAAGGAATCTAAGGAGAAGACCAAGTCCCAAAAAGATGCGGTAATGTTCATTAAACAAAAATTAGATTCTGCCAAGTGGTTTATAGATGCTATCAAACAACGTCAGCAGACTCTTATGGTAACGATGAGTTCTATTATGAACTATCAAAAGGAATTCTTTTTAAGCGGGGATGAGCGTAATTTACGCCCGATGATCCTTAAAGATATTGCAGATGAAATTGGTATGGATGTTTCTACGGTTTCCAGAGTTGCAAATAGCAAGTATGTAGATACTCCCTATGGTACTAAATTGATAAAGGAATTCTTTTCTGAATCTATGACCAATGATCAAGGTGAAGAAGTTTCTACTCGCGAGATCAAAAAAATATTAGAGATCTCTATTGAAGAAGAAGATAAGCGCAAGCCTCTAACCGATGATAAATTGGCTAAGCTTTTAAAGGAAAAAGGATATCCTATTGCTCGTAGAACAGTTGCAAAATATAGAGAGCAGCTGGATATTCCAGTTGCAAGAATGCGAAAAGAAATTTAATGAAATTTCTTATAAAGAGTGCTTCTTTCATTTTTCATCCACTTTGGGTGCCCTTTGCGGGAAGTTTATATTACTTTTTGGTTACCCCTCGTTTTTTCCCATTACCTTTAATTCAGGCAAAATTACTAGCAGTTGCTATTACTACAGTTTTTATCCCGGTAGTTTTCTTTTTTCTTTTGAAAAATCTTGGGAAGGCAGATAGTATTTTTCTAAAGGACGTTAACGAGCGCCGTTGGCCACTTTTCTTCTATTGCCTATTAATAGGCCTGAATCTTTTTAAGATACTGAACTTATATAATTATCCCTCGCTTTATTATTATTTTGTAGGGATATTATTCTCGGTGATTGCTGCTTTTATACTAGCATTGCTTAAAGTGAAGGTTAGCTTGCATATGCTGGGTCTTTCAGGAATATTCATGTTTGTAGTGGCATTGAGCATTTACTTCCGCTTAAATCTAATTTATAGCATTGCATTTCTTGTGGCGGCATTGGGAATTACTGCAACTTCAAGATTACAGTATAAAGCCCATAGCTGGGCAGAATTAATCTTAGGCTTCTTTATTGGATTGATCCCACAGATCATCGTTCTAAATTTCTGGTTATAGGATATAGAACATTAGTCCCAGTTTAAAGGTGGTTACCTCTATTGGAGAATTATTGATTTGAGCATCCTTGAAGAAAGGGTTTAAGCTATAATACAAATGGAAGTTAAACGTCTTATAGCCAAAAGTGAAAGTGGTTCCTATTCTAAATCTATCCAATTCCGGAACATCCGTTTGTATCACCTTATTATCCCCTTCTCTAAAAACCGATTTAAAATAATAAACATAACCTAATCTCAATCCGGTATATACTCTCCAAAACTTATAGGTCTCTGGAGTAGAAGTTCTCCATCTAAATTCTAAAGGAACCTCTACCAATTGGGTTGAGAATCTATTAGTGTCGTAGAGAACTTCTGGATCATTCAGGTTCCTGAAAATGGTATTGTTATTTTCATCTTCCCCAATAAATAATTCTTGACCATAGGAATTTATAGACCAACCTAAACCTGCCCCTATTGCAATATTCCTCCTTTTATTAATTGGAAAATCACGAATGAAGCCTAAATGTAAGCCTCCAGAAAAACCAGATTGAGATACCGACTCGGGTAGATTTCCCAATAAGTGAAAAGTAAGCCCCACATAGAATTGATCTTCTCTGTAAAGACTATCTATTGTTTTAGGGATAGTATCTGTACTAACCTGAGAAAATGAAGGAGATATGGTAAAAATACCAATTAGAACAAATAAAAGTTTTTTCATTTTCAAAGTATATGATAGCTTGGCCAATTTAGAAAGTTAAATATAAAAAAAACATCCCATCCAGATTGATCCGGATGGGATGTTTTGTATTACAGTAAATTAACAGAAGTTAATTATTCTTAGCTACTTCTCCTATACGAGTTGTGTAGTTAATTTTAAGAGCTTCCGCTTTTCTCAACTCTTGTTTGATATCAGACACTAAACCCATGTTGGTTTCAACATCTACTTTTAAGGCAGTTGTTAAATATGGAATCAATTCCTCACGTTTTGTCTCTCTTTCTGCATAGATAAAATTCTGAATGTCTTTAACCTCAGAGAATTTATCATTTAATTGAATTCGAGCTTCCGTACCAAATTTTTGTTTGTATCTCTCGCTTGGCTTACCTGCATAAATATAACTTACCAATTCCTTCCTATCCAATTTTTCAACTTGATCTGCGAATGGTAACTTATTTTCAATCATTAAGGTATTTTGACGCATTACCGTAGCCACCATAAAAAAGAAAAGCAACATAAAAACGATATCCGGTAATGAAGCCGTACTAATCGCTGGTAATTCACCACTCTTTTTCTTTTTAAATTTAGACATAACTAGATTGAATTAAAAATATTATACTAATCTAAGAGCTTTTCGGCTCTGCTTCAGATAACAATTGAGGATACATTTCTTTAACTTCATTCAATTGCTTTTCTAATTTATCCTTATTTCCACGGAAATTGGGATCATTGTATTTAGCTTCCATCTCAAGATAATCCATTCCGAATAATCTTTGAGATTCTCTATCCCTCAATTCGTTATAGGCAGCAACCAGCTCGTTCTGTACAGATATATAGGTTCTATACTCTGTTTTACGGTCATTTACCAAGGAGATAATAGCTTTTTTAGGATTATCTGAAGCGGCAGGATCTTTAGCACCTTGACAGTAACTACATCCATCCTCACCAGCTCCTCCTCCGTTATCAAGAAAAGCTATAGCTGCTTTACGCAAATTACTCAATTCCATGATCTCGTCCTCTACCAATAATCTGTTGTTTCTATCTACAATAACTGTAAAAATGTTTTTCTGCTTAATTACAGGCGGAACAACGTCTTCATCTTGAATAGGGGGCAATTTACGGCTGATTCCCCTATCGGTCTCAATTGTTGTAGTAACCAGAAAGAAAATTAATAGCAAGAATGCTATATCGGCCATAGAGCCGGCATTTACTTCTGGTGCTGATCTTTTAGCCATAATTTATTTTATTAATTTTCTTATTCCGGAAAGTACCATAGCTCCAGCAGCTATTGCCGCTAGAATATAAAACATTACTAACCCGGCACCTACCCAGTGGTCTCCACTTGCAGATAGTGTAGTTCCATCTTTTAGTACGGTCTCAGTTCCATCAGTTAAAACATAAGCAATCACAATTACCAGTACAAATGCTCCTACTGATATTAATGTATTTTTTACGTTTCCTGTGAACAATCCTTTGATAACAAAGAATCCTACAATAAGTATACTTAATCCTAAAACAAAATAGGAAAGCCACATCATTGGATCTAATAAACTTTGTTGATCTGCTGTTGAAGCTACAATAGCATCATCACCAGTTATAATAATTCTACCCAAAAGGATAAGACCTATTACACCAATAACAAGTGCTAAATATTTTAAAACTTTGTGTATGGTCATGATTTACTATTTCTTAGATTCTTTTTTTGTTTTTGTAATCAACTAATATGTCGATCAATAAGATAGAAGCATCTTCCATATCATTTACAATACTATCAATCTTAGCGATGATATAATTATAAAAGATTTGTAGAATAATCGCTACTATCAATCCAAATACTGTTGTAAGCAGTGCTACTTTAATACCACCTGCTACTAAAGAAGGTTGCATATCTCCAGCTGCTTCAATTTTATCAAAGGCTTGAATCATCCCGATTACCGTACCCATGAACCCTAACATCGGAGCCAAAGCGATAAATAAAGATACCCAAGATACATTCTTTTCAAGTTGTCCCATTTGTACACCACCGTAAGCCACTACAGCTTTCTCAGCAGCTTCAATGCTTTCGTCTGCACGATCTAAACCTTGATAATAGATAGAGGCAACTGGTCCGCTTGTATTTCTACAAACTTCTTTTGCAGCTTCGACTCCACCATTGTTTAATGCATCTTCAACATCCTGAGCTAATTTTTTAGTGTTTGTTGTCGATAAGTTTAAAAAGATAATTCTCTCAATGGCAATTGCCAATCCAAGAATTAAACATAAAAGAACGACACCCATAAATCCGGCACCACCTTCTATAAAACGTTTTTTAAGTTCTTGGTGAAAACCTAAATCTTCCTCTTCTGTGTCGAGGCTTGCTGCGTCATCCTGCACGATAGTCTGGATGTTATCTGGTAAGATATTTACATTAATTGTCGCATTAGCTTGTGCGGCTCCAAATAACATAATCGAAGCGATTACCAAAGTTGAAAAAAATCTTTTCATTACTGTCTGTCTTAAATTAATTAGTTAAAGGGTTAAAGATATAAAAATAAATCTTTAATCAAAATAAATTGCAGAGAGGAAGGGATTCGCACCCTCGATACGCTTTTGGCGTATACACGCTTTCCAGGCGTGCGCCTTCGACCACTCGGCCACCTCTCTAATTGGTCTATTTTTAATTAGTGAGCC